>CANRED010000020.1 GCA_947629555.1 uncultured Clostridia bacterium
AGTTGCAATGGATTTTTCCTATGCATAAATATCCCCCAGTATAACTGGGGGATTTTCATATCGGCCTATAAGGCCTTGATACTAGCTGACGCTTAAGCGTCCCAGTTTGACAGCTTACGCCACTTTCACTTGCGTTTTTATTACTTACTACCCTTTAAAAGGGTCTTTATATTCTTTTATTGTTATTTGATCTGTCATCATATCTTCTTTTAGCTGATTTTGCACATAATTATATACTGCACTCTTGTTATTTCCTACTGTACTTACATAAAATCCTCTGCACCAAAATGTCCTATTGCTATATTTATATTTTAAATTCGCATGCCTCTCAAATATTATTAATGTGCTTTTTCCTTTCAAATATCCCATGAATGACGATATACTCATTTTCGGTGGTATACTTACATACATATGTATATGATCTGGGCATGCCTCCGCATTGATTACTTCTACTTCTTTTCTTCTGCATAATTCTCTCAGTATCATCCCTATTTCTCTTTTTAATGTTCCATATATTTCTTTCCTTCTGAACTTTGGAGCAAATACTATATGATACTTGCATTCCCATGTTGTATGTGCTAAACTATCTGTGTATGGACTTTTCATACGTCCCACTCCTTTCATTTTTTTATATTTTAAGCCGTCAAACTTAAAATATTATATCATGTTTGAGTGGGATTTTTTTGTTACTCTGTGCAAAACTATAAGTTTTCTGTTTCCCCCAGCATAGCTGGGGGTTTTCTCTAAAGTTAATAAAAACAGCTAACACAAAGTGTTAGCTGTTTTTTGGCGGAACAGAGAGGATTTGAACCTCCGCGGCCCTTACGAACCCTAGCAGTTTAGCAAACTGCCCCCTTCAACCACTTGGGTACTGCTCCATATATATTAAAATGGCGGAGAGGGTGGGATTCGAACCCACGGTAGGCTATAAACCTACGCCAATTTTCAAGACTGGTGCCTTAAACCAACTCGACCACCTCTCCGTATAGGACAATTATTAGTTTAACATGCTAAACAATAATTGTCAATATTTTATTTGTATTTTTTAAAAGTAATTTTTCCCAATCTATTGAATTGCAATATTTATAGCTTTTTGTTCTTCGTCTGATAGAGAATATGTTGATTTAGCATTCTTTATAGGTTTTGCATAAATATTTGAATTTTCAACTGAATATATTCCATTCAAAACTACTCCATCATTGTTTTCATCTAAAAGTGCTAATGCAAAACTTAAATCACTTCCCATATCTTTAAAAGCACTATATCTTACTATTCCTACCTTTTTAATACATTTACTTATTTCATGATCTAAGCTTTCGCAATAAGCTTTTATATTTTTACTATTTTCTTCTATAGCTTCATTTTTTGCTAAATATTCTTTTAACATCTCTTCTATATTATTGTTTTTTCCTAACTTTTTTATTAATGTTTTATATGTTTTTTTTGTTTTACTTGTAGCTATGGTGTTAATAACAAATACGATTAATAATATTAAATTTATTATTAATACTATTAAATTAAAATATTCATTTTTACAAAAATCTAATATATTTCCCATAAAGCCTCCTATTTAATTAATCCTAAAATTCTTTCTAAATCATCATTTGATGAATATTCAATTATTATTTTGCCCTTTCTTTGTTTTGCATCAACTTTTACTTTTGTTCCAAAAAATTGTCTAAAAGTATCTTCTATATCTCTATATATAGCTTCATACTTTTCATCTTTTTTCTTCATGTTTTTTCTTAGTTTCATTTTGCTCTCTGCTTCTCTTACACTATCTCCAGATTTTATCATATATAAAGCCATAGAGTATTGCTTATCCCCATCTTGCACTGCCATTAAAGCTTTGCAATGTCCTTCTGTTAATTTACCTTCTAATGCTAATTCTATTACTCTTTCATCTAAATTTAGTATTCTTACTGTATTTGCTATAGCGCTTCTACTAAATCCTAATTTATCTGCTACTTCTTGTTGTGTAAGATTATAATCATCCATTAATTTTTTTATTCCTCTAGCTTTTTCAATTGGGTTTAAGTCTTTTCTTTGTATATTTTCTATTAAAGCAATTTCTGAATTTTGCTTTTCATCATAATCTCTTACTATTGCTGGAATCTCTGAGATACCAGCCTTTTTAGCAGCTCTCCATCTTCTTTCTCCAGCAACTATTTGATAATAGTCATCCTTTTTTGTAACTATTATTGGTTGAATTACTCCATATTCTTTAATAGAATTTGCTAATTCTTCTAATCCCTCTTCATCAAATATTTTCCTTGGTTGTTCTCTATTAGGTTCAATATTTATTAATTTTAAATTCTGAATTGTTTCTCCCTCTTGTAGTTTTTCTTCTTCTTTAATTTCTATTTTAGTTGCAAATAGTGCATCTAGTCCCTTTCCTAACCCTGTTTTTTTTGTCATTTTTACAACCCCCTTTTATCTTATTTCATATGTTTTGCTTTTGTTTCATTTACTTTTGTTTCATTTGCCTTTAATATTTCTTTTGCAAGTTTCTCATAACATTTAGCACCTTTTGATTTTGGATCATATATTGTTATTGGCATACCATAGCTTGGTGCTTCACTTAGCTTAACGTTTCTTGGTATTACTGTTTTATATACTTTATTTTCAAAGTATTTATTAACCTCATCTACCACTTGGTTAGATAAGTTTGTCCTTGCATCATACATTGTTAATACAGCGCCTTCTATTTCCAATTTTGGATTCATAACTTGTTTTACTATATTTATTGTATTTATTAGTTGTCCTAATCCTTCTAATGCATAGTATTCACATTGTATAGGTATTAAAACTGAATCTGCTGCAGTAAATGAATTTAATGTTATTAGCCCTAAAGAAGGTGGACAGTCAATTACTATATAATCAAATTTGTCTTTTATTTCATCCAATTTCTTCTTTAATCTAAATTCTCTTTCTTCTAGTGATACTAGTTCAACTTCTGCACCAGCTAAGTTTATTGTAGATGGGCAAACTTTTAAATTTTTTATTTGAGTTTCTTGAAGTATTTCTTCTATTTTTGTATCGTTTATTAATACATCGTATGTAGAAAGTTCTACATTTTTATCTATACCTACTCCACTAGTTGCATTTCCCTGAGGATCTGCATCTATCATAAGTGTTTTTTTGCCCCTTTTAGCAAATATAGTGCTTATATTAATTGAGGTTGTAGTCTTTCCGACTCCTCCCTTTTGATTTGCTATTGCTATTACTTTTCCCACTGTCATCCCTCCAACCTTTATAAACTTTACCTATTAATAATATAAAATTATGAGAAATATGTCAATGAATTTTACCAATATTATTTATTTTTTTATTCTTTATTGTTAAGTGTGGAACAAAATCTTGAATCTCTATTGTCTACTAGAAAAATCTAAAATATAAAGTACAAATGTTCTACGCTTTTATATACAAGAAACGGGCGGCATAATGGGTCTGCCATACAATTTGCATCTAATTTTCTCAAAAAAAACAAGAGCATTAAATAATGCTCTTATTTTTTATATTATTGGATTTTTTACTGCTGTTCCAGCTTTTCTTGGATATTTTTTAGGCGTATTTGCTATTTTTCTTACTATTATTATATTTCTCGTAGCATCTGTATCACTGAGTTTAAATCGGTTTATTTCTTCTATTTCTCCGCCAAGCTCCATTAAAACTTTTTTTGAATTATTTACTTCCTCTTCTATATTCATTCCTTTCATACATATACATTTACCGCCTACTTTTACAAATGGTAATAAATATTCTAATAATACCGGTAAATTAGCTACAGCACGTGATACAGCAATATCATAAGTCTCTCTTTTTTCCTTTTTACTTGCTTCATCTTCAGCTCTTGAATGTATAGCATTTATATTTTTTAAATTTAATTTATTTATTATTTCATTCAAAAAATTTATTCTTTTATTTAATGAGTCTAGTAAATCTATTTTTAAATTTTCTCTTGCAATTTTTAGTGGTATTCCTGGAAAACCTGCTCCGGTTCCTACGTCTATTACACTTTCATTGTCTTTTATATATTTGCTTATTGTTAAAGAATCTATGAAATGCTTGTCTATAATATCGTCTCCTTCGAGAATCGCCGTTAAGTTTATTTTTTTGTTCCACTCTATTAGTTCTATCATATATGTGTAAAAGTCTTTTATTTTTGATTCTGATAATTGCACGTTGATATTAATGGCTTTGTCGGTTATCTTGGATTTAAATTCTTCATATTCCATATTTTTCATTCCTTTTTATTTATTTTTGCGATTATATTGTTCCATATATACTAATAAAACCCCTATGTCTGCTGGTGATATTCCAGAAATTCTTGAAGCTTGACCAATTGATGTTGGTTTAAATTTATTTAATTTCTGTCTTGCTTCTAAACTAATTCCATTTACTGTATTGTAATCTAATTCTTGTGGTAATTTTTTATTTTCTAATTTTTTAAAGTTTTCTACTTGCACTTGTTGCATTTTTATATAGCCTTCATATTTTATTTGTATTTGTACTTGTTCCGCCTCTGCTCTAGTTAGTGTAGGTCTTTCATCATCAATTATTTCTAGTTCATCATACGTTAATTCTGTTCTTTTTAATAGTTCTGAAAGCTTTATTCCAACAGATATTTCAGATGAATTATGCTCTTTTAAGAATTTATTTACTGTTTCTGTTGGTTTTATAGTTTTCTTTTTTAATCTTTCTATTTCTTTTTCTATATTTTCCTTCTTATTTAAGAATTGATTATATCTCTCTTGTGATATTAAACCTATATCATATCCAATTTGAGTTAATCTTAAATCTGCATTGTCCTGTCTTAATAATAACCTATATTCTGCTCTAGAAGTCATCATTCTATATGGTTCATTTGTGCTTTTTGTAACTATATCATCTATTAAAACGCCTATATACGCATCTGATCTATGTAATATTAATGATTCTCTTCCTTCTAGTTTTAATGCTGCATTTATTCCTGCTATTATTCCTTGTGCTGCAGCCTCTTCATATCCAGAAGTTCCATTTATTTGTCCCGCAAAAAACATTCCTTTTATTCTTTTGTGTTCTAATGATAATTGTAATTCTGCAGGATCTATGCAATCATATTCTATTGCATAAGCAGGTCTCGTAAATTGTACATTTTCTAATCCTGGTATCGTTCTATACATAGCAATTTGAACATCTTCAGGCAAAGATGAACTCATTCCTTGCACATACATTTCATCCGTATCTAAGCCCATAGGTTCAATAAACACCTGGTGTCTTTCTTTATCTGCAAATCTTACAACTTTATCTTCTATTGATGGACAATATCTAGGGCCTGTTCCTTCTATTTTTCCAGAATATAATGGAGATCTATGTAAATTTTCTCTTATAATTCTATGTGTTTCTTCATTAGTATATGTTAAGTAACATGGTACTTGCTCTATGCTTATCTGCTTGTTTTCAAATGAAAACGGTACAATTTCTTCGTCTCCGTTTTGTATTTCCATTTTTGAAAAATCTATGCTGTTTTTGTTTACTCTTGCAGGTGTTCCTGTTTTAAATCTTACTAAATTAATTCCATTTTCTTTTAAGCATTCAGATAATTTATTGGCTGGAAAAACGCCATCTGGTCCACTCTCAAAATTAGTTTCTCCTATAAATATTTTTCCTTTCAAATATGTTCCTGTTGCTAATATTACTTCCTTTACTTTGTATACCGCTCCTATGTTAGTTTCAACCGAACAAACTTTATTATTTTCAACACCTATATTAACAATTTCTGCTTGTTTTATATATAAATTTTCTTGTTTTTCTAATGTATGCTTCATTTCTCTTTGATATTTTTTTCTATCTGCTTGAGCCCTTAATGAATATACCGCTGGGCCTTTTGACGTATTCAACATTCTTGATTGTATTAGAGTTTTATCAATATTTTTTCCCATTTCTCCGCCTAGAGCATCTATTTCTCTAACTAAGTGCCCTTTTGATGTTCCTCCTATATTAGGATTGCAAGGCATGTTTGCAACAACTTCTAAGCTAATTGAAAATAATAATGTTTTATGCCCCTTTCTTGCACACGCAAGTGCTGCTTCACACCCTGCATGTCCCGCTCCAATTACAGCTATCTCATATTCACCTGCATCATACTTCATTTATTTCATCTCCTATTTTATTACTTCTATTTATTCATTTCTTTTTCGTTTTTTGTGAAACAGAAAAACTTGTTCTCTCAACCTTTTTGTCAATTTTCTTATTTTCCCAAGCAAAATTTCTTAAATATTTCTTTTATTATATCTTCTGAAACGCTATCCCCTGTAATTTTTCCTAACTCTTCTAATGCTTCTTTTATATCTATAGAAATTATGTCTATTGGCATATTGTCAAGCATCGTTTTCTCAGCTTTTTCTAATTTTTTTATTGCATTTGTAATTGAATTTTTATGTCTTATATTAGTTATAAATTCTCCATCTTCTATTTCTATTTTATTTATATTAAATAATCTTGCAACTTCATCATATATTTCTTCAATTCCAGTTTTTTTAAGGGCTGATATGCTTATAACTTTCTTCCCACTTTTTAATATTTTTTCTTCTTTGTTTAATCTGTTTTGGTTTAAATCTTCTTTATTTAAAACTATTATTGCATTTTTATTTTTTATCATTTCTAAAATTTCTATATCGTCTTGTTGTAATTCTTTTGTTGCATCAAAAATTGCTATTATCAAGTCACTGTTTCTTACATATTCTTTTGATTTTTCTATACCTATTTTTTCTACTTCATCTTTAGCTTTCCTTATTCCTGCAGTATCAATTAGTTTTAATGGTATCCCTCTTATTGTTATAAATTCCTCTATTGTATCTCTGGTTGTACCTTCTATATCTGTAACAATAGCTCTTTCTTCGTCTAATATTGCATTTAATAATGATGATTTTCCTGCGTTTGGAGTTCCTATAATTGCAGTTTTTATTCCTTCCCTTATTATTTTTCCATCATCAAAACTGTTTTCTAATTTTTTTAAATCATTTAATATATCTTCTATACTTGCTCTTGCTTTTTCGTTAGTAACTTCTTCTACATCATATTCTGGATAATCTATAGAAGCCTCAATATCTACCATTATATCTATTATTTTTTGCTTTATACTATTTATTTTTTGTGATAAAGTGCCTCGTAGCTGATTTACAGATGCCTTGGCCTCTATGCTACTTTTTGCATTTATTACATCTATTACAGCTTCTGCTTGTAATAAGTCTATTCTCCCATTTAAAAATGCCCTTTTTGTAAATTCCCCTGGCTCTGCTAAAACCGCCCCATTTTTTAAGCATTGCTCTAATATTTTATTCATAACAACTATTCCACCATGAGAATTTATTTCGCACATATTTTCTGTAGTATAACTTTTTGGTGCTATAAAATATGAAACTAATACCTCATCTATTTCCTCACCATTTTCTGAGTTTACTATTTTTCCATATTTTATTTTGTATGATTCTATTTTTCCTTTATTTTTTGGAATGAATATTTTATTTAAAACCTCAAAGCACTCTTCCCCACTCATTCTAATTATTCCAATTCCGCCAATTCCTGGAGCGGTTGATATTGCAGCTATTGTTGACATTTTTACCACCTTTTATATTTTTTATATATTACAATAATGAAGTAGAAACGGGTCGCATACCATGCGACCCTTACCTTTTTATTTTTTGTTAATATCTATTATAATTTTTCTATAAGGTTCTTCTCCTTTACTAAATGTTGTTATTTTATCATTTCCTTGTAATGCACTATGAATTATTTTTCTTTCATAAGCAGTCATTGGTTCTAATGCGATTGCTTTACCCGTTCTTAATACTGTTTTTGATACTTTTTGTGCAAGTTCTTCTAATGTTTTTATTCTTTTTTGTCTATATCCGTTTATATCTACGTAAACTCTTATTTTCTCTGCGTGATCTTTATTAATTATTGACGATATTACCGTTTGTAAAGCATTTAATGTCTCTCCCCTATACCCTATTAAATAACTAATTTCATTTCCGCCGTTCATAATAATTTCTATATCGTATCCATTTTGTTTTACTTCCCAATCTATTTGATTTATAGGTTGTTTCTCAACAAAATCCTTTAAAAACACTTTTATTTTTTCCATTTCTTCTTTTATTTCTACTTCGTTTTCATTAGATTTTCTTTTATTTTCATTTATACTAACATTCGTTTTATCTTCTTTAACTGTTAATTGTACTTTTACAACCCTTGGAGTTAATATGCTAAAAAAGCTTTTCTTCTCCTCCTCTAAAACTTTTATATCTACCATATTTTTTGAAACATTTAACTGTTTTAATCCGTTTTCTATTGCTTCTGTTGTTGTTTTGCCTTCTGCTATAATAGTTTTTGGCATCTCTATTCCTCCCCTTCTTTAAACCATTTATTCATGCATAATCTTTCAATAATAGTTAAAATATTATTTGTTAGCCAATATAATGCCAACCCCAAAGGTGCAACCATTGCAATCATTACAGACATTATAGGCATTACTAAAGTCATGTTTTTGTTCATTTGTGTAGCAAGATCTATTTCGCTTGTATCGTCCCCTTTTTTATCTTCATCTGGTACATTCTTTTGAGGTACTTTTGTTGATATTTTTATTGATATAATTGAAGTAATTACATATAATACTGGAATTATATATACTTTTATATTATTTAACGCACCTGATGGAACATTACTTAAGTCAAGTCCTAAGAATTCCATATTTATATTTACTCTCTCATCTTGTGGTCCTTTTTCCCTTATTACATTTATTTCTGGATATGCTATAGTTTGATTTGCATCTTGTTCTTTTATTTCATTTATATAATTTTGAATTAAATCTGGATATTCTTTATTTATTTTTCTCATGTGAGTTAATGGTTGACTTACTAAATAAAATACTGATAATAATAGTATTATTTGTATTATTCCACTAAAACATCCACTGCAAGGACTCATATTTTCTCTTTTGTATAATTCTAACATTTCTTGGTTCATTTTTTCTTGATTTCCACTGTATTTTTCTTGAATTTTCTTTGATTCTTCTTGTATTTTTGCTGTTTTTTTCATTGTTTTTTGTTGTTTTATTGTTATTGGTAATAAAACAATTTTTATAACTATTGTAAATATTATTATTGCTAGTCCATAATTTCTTATAAAATCAATATTGTAAATCCAATTTAAAATATATCCAAATATATCTGAAAAAAAGCCTATAATACCAGCCATTACTATTCCTCCAATTTTATTTTAAAGGATCATATCCTCCCTTTGAAAAAGGATTACACCTCAATATTCTTTTTAATCCTATAAACGTCCCTTTAATTAATCCATATTTTTCAATAGCCTGTTTTGTATATTCTGAACAAGTTGGATAATATCTGCATCTGATTCCTTTAGAGTAAAATATTGGAGATATATGATTTTGATAAAAATTTATTAATATTATCCCTATTCTTCTCATTTTTACCTTCTTTTTAATCATTACTATTGATTAACTTTGCTTTTTTTATTATTTCGTTTATATCGCTTTTTATATTAAAAAAATTAGCTTCTTCTATATTTTTATTTTTTTTCCATAATATAACAAAGCTATATCCTGTTACTATATTTTCTTCTATTAATCTATAATTTTCTCTTATCAATCTTTTTATTTTATTTCTATTTACACTATTTGCAATTTTACTGCTTATTGCTATTCCTAATTTGTTTTCATCTAAATTATTTCTTTTAATATATACTTCTATATAATTTCCTGTATATCTTTTTCCCCTAGTTAGTACATATCTAAATTCATAGTTTTTCTTTAACATTGTAGTTCTTTTCATTTTACTCTCTCTTTTTCATCATAAAGGGCAGGTTTATATACAAACCTGCCCCTACATAATTAAATAGGCAGTTTCCTACATTCTATGCAGTAAGTTTTTTTCTTCCTTTTAATTTTCTTCTTTTTAAAACATTTCTTCCAGCTCTTGTTTTCATTCTTTTTAAGAATCCATGCTCCTTCTTTTCCTGTCTGTTTTTTGGTTGATATGTTCTTTTCATTTTGCACCTCCTAAATTTAAATAACAAGTAGAATGATTATACAACAAAACTGGGTAGTTTGTCAACATTTTTTTAGCATTTAGGGAAATATGCGTTTTAAAGTTTTTTTTATTATTTTTTGTTTTTTTATTGCTTATTTGTTTTTTTTTTGATATTATATGAAATTAATAGGGAAATAAGACTTCCAAAAGATATAGAAGGGATGTTTGATTTTAATGCAAAATGATTTAAATGCTCTTTTAAACGAAGCAAAAGAACTTTTAAAAAAAGAGATAACAAAAATTTCATATGACACTTGGATAAAAATATTAAATATAGATAGTATGCAAGATAATAATATAGTTTTATCTGTTAATGATCCTTTTAAAATTGATATCGTAAAAAATCGTTATGGTTCTCTTATTAACAATACTTTTAACTATATTTTAAATAAAAATTGCACAATTTCTTTTGTTTTATCATCTCAAGAAGATAAGGAATCAAGTGAAAATCATTCTACAATTGATTTAAATTATGGATATTCAAATTCTTCTTTAAATCCAAAATATACCTTTGATAATTTTGTTGTTGGAGATAATAATAGATTTGCTCATGCAGCAGCTCTTGCTGTAGCTGAAGCACCTGCAACCGCTTATAATCCTTTGTTTTTATATGGGGGAGTAGGGTTAGGTAAAACACACTTAATGCATTCTATTGGTAATGAAATTCAAAAAAATCATAAAAATTTAAAAGTTTTATATGTTACTTCAGAAAAGTTTACTAATGAATTTATTAATGCCATAAAAGATAATAGCAATGAGAATTTTAGAAATAAATATAGAAATATTGATATTCTATTAATTGATGATATTCAATTTATTGCTGGAAAAGAAAGAATTCAAGAAGAATTTTTTCATACCTTTAATAGCTTACATGAAAGTGGTAAACAAATTATAATTTCTAGTGATAGACCACCTCGTGATATTCCATTATTAGAAGATAGATTAAAATCTCGATTTGAATGGGGCTTAATAGCAGATATTTCCATGGCAGATTATGAAACAAGACTTGCTATTTTAAGAAAAAAAACAGATGAAAGTAATGTTATCATATCAGATGATATTTTATCTAATATTGCTACAAAAATAGATTCAAACATTAGAGAATTAGAAGGTGTATTTAATAAATTAGTTGCTAATTCTACTTTAACTCATGCACAAATAACTATGGAAATGTCTGAAAAAGCAATTAATGATATTATTCGTCAAAAAGATAATGTTATTTCTATTAATTATATTCAAGAAGTAGTAAGCAAATATTTTAATGTTTCTGTTGATGATTTACAAAGTTCTAAAAGATCTAATGATGTTGCTTTTCCAAGGCAAGTTGCAATGTATCTTTGTAGAACTATTATACATGAATCTTTTCCTAACATTGGTAAAGCTTTTGGAAAAAGAGACCATTCAACAGTAATGCATGGATATAACAAAATAGAAGAAGATATAAAAAATGATTCTCAAACAAAACTAATTGTGGATAGTGTTAAAAACATTATAATTAATAAAGAAGGTTAATATTTATATATTTTCAACAAATTATACATATAAAATATTTGTTTTATAATTTCTTACATTTACTTTCTTACGGAAGTAATATATTAGTTATTCACAACCAATGATAAAAATATGTGAATAAGTTGTTGAAATTTTATTTTTCAACATATATAATTTTAAGTTGTGAATAAATTTATAAATTTTCCATAGGGTTATAAACATAAAAAATCTCTACGGACATTTAAAAAATTTTAACTTTTCCACAATATCCACAAGATATAATACTACTAATACTATAAATATTTATTATTATATAAGGGAGAGATGATTATGAATTTCACTTGCGAAAAGGATAAAATCCTTAAAGCCATTAATTCCGTAGTAAAAGGTGTAGCAAGCAAAACTACTATGCCTATACTAGAAGGTATTTTAATTCAAACAAATGATAATGAAATAAAATTAACAACCTATGATTTAGAAATAGGAATAGAATATGTTATTGAAAGTCAAGTTATTGAACAAGGAAGTACTGTTGTAAACGCAATAATGTTTAGTGAAATAATAAGAAAACTTCCAGACACAGATATTAATTTCAAAATTAATGAAAATAATTTATTAGTTATTGAATGTGAAGGTTCTTTGTATAAATTAGCAACGATGAAGCCTGAAGAATTTCCAGAATTACCAAAAATAGAAATAGAAAATTCTGTTGAATTAGAACAAAGAGCTTTAAAAAACATGATAAGGAAAACAATATTTGCTGTAAGCAATGAAGAAAATAGACCAATATTTACAGGTTGTTTATTTGAAGTTATAAATAATAAAATAAATGTAGTTGCTATAGATGGATTTAGATTAGGTTGGGTAAGCAATTATTTAAATAAGCAATATAATAATTTTACAGCAGTTATTCCAGGAAAAACATTAAATGAAGTTAATAAAATTGTTACAGATTCTTTTGAGACTGTAAAAATAGGTGTTTCAAAAAATCAAGCATTATTTGAAATGGAAAACTGTAAAATTGTTACTAGATTATTAGATGGAGAATTTTTAAATTATTCAAGTGTTGTTCCAAAAACATGGGAAACAAGAATAAGAGTAAATAAAAATATTTTCCAAAATTGTTTTGAAAGAATTAGTTTAATCTCAGCATCAACTATAGAAAAGGAAAAGAAATATCCAGTAAAAATAAATATAGATATTGGAAAAGTTACAATTTCATGCACAAACCAAACAGGAGATGCAAAAGAAGAGATATATGTAGCTACAGAAGGTAAAAATTTAGAGATTGGTGTTAATCCGAAATATTTTTTAGATGCATTAAAAGCTATTGAAGATGAAGAGGTTTTTGTAGATTTTGGAACAAGTATATCTCCATGTGTAATAAGACCAATAGAAGATGAAAATTACACATATATGATATTACCAATAAGAATGAAGGAATAGATTAGAGGAATATATGTTTATAAGTAAAATAAAACTTGATAATTTTAGAAATTATGAAAAACAAGAAATTTTATTAGATAAAAATATTAATATTATTTATGGAAATAATGGAGAAGGAAAAACAAATATTTTAGAATCAATATTTATTTGTGGAATTCGGAAAATCTTTTAGAACAAATAAGGAAAGAGAATTAATAAGAATAGGGCAAGAATACGCAAAAATAGATATAGATTTTGAAAAAAAAGATAGAAAAGGAAATATAAAAGTTAATATAGAAGATAAAAAAAATATTTTTGTAAATGATTTAAAATTAAATAAAACAAGTGAATTACTTGGAAATATATATGTAGTTTTATTTAATCCAAATGATATAAATATATTAAAACAAGGACCAGCTAATAGAAGAAGATTTTTAAATATAATGATTAGTCAGTTAAGACCTAATTATGTATATGTATTAAATAATTATATGAAAAATCTAGAACAAAGAAATACATATTTAAGACAAATAAAATATGAAAATAAAAATGAAGAATTATTAGAAATATGGGATGAGAAATTAGCTGAATTAGGAGAACAAATATATTTATATAGAAAAGATTTTATAGAAAAAATAATAAAAAAAATAAATATAATACATGAAAATATAACAAATAAAAAGGAAACAATAAAAATAATATATTCTAGTAATTGCAAAGACAAAGAAAAATATTTAGAAAATTTAAAAAATAATAGAGAAATAGATATTCAAAAAGGTTTTACAAACATAGGGATTCATCGTGATGATTTTTCTATTATTATAAATGATAAACAAGTAAATATATATGGATCACAAGGACAACAAAGAACTGTTATAATTTCTTTAAAATTATCTGAATTGGAAATAATATATGATGAAATTGGAGAAAAGCCAATTTTATTATTAGACGATTTTATGTCAGAGTTAGATAAAGAAAGAAGAGAAGCATTATTAAAAAATATTACTGAAAATCAAATAATAATTACATGTACAGATAAATTTGAATTAAAAAATAATGCTAAATTTATTAAAGTTGAAAATGGAAAGGTTTTGTGATAATATGTACCTGCACATAGGAAAAGATTTTTGTATAGACGAAAAAAAAATAATAGGAATTTTTAATATAGAATCTATATCAAAAAATAAAGAATACTATGAAATATATGAAGCAATAAAGAATGATTTAGTTGATATTTCAAATGGTGCACAAAAAACGCTTATATTAATTAAAGATAAATTTATAAAAGGATATATATCAAATATATCTTCAACAACATTAAGAAAAAGGGAGATTTAAGGAGGATTTTGAATGGAAAAATATGACCATGAGTATGGAGCAGAACAAATTCAAGTATTAGAAGGATTAGAAGCAGTAAGAAAAAGACCAGGTATGTATATAGGTAGTGTATCTGTGAGAGGTTTACATCATTTAGTATATGAAATTGTAGATAATGCTGTTGATGAGGCTCTTGCAGGATATTGTACAAATATAGATGTTACAATAGAACCAGGAAATATTATTTGTGTAGAAGATAATGGAAGAGGAATTCCAATAGATACTCACAAAAAAACAGGATTATCTGCTGCAGAAACTGTTTATACAGTTTTACATGCAGGAGGTAAATTTGGAGGAGATAGTGGATACAAAGTTTCTGGAGGTCTACATGGCGTTGGTGCATCTGTTGTAAATGCTCTATCTGAATGGACAGAAGTTACTATACAAAGAGATGGCGGAATTTATCAAATGGCATTTGAAAAAGGAAAAACAGTAAAACCATTACAAAGAATAGGAAATTCAGACAAAACTGGAACGAAAGTAAGATTTTTTGCAGATGGAAGTATTTTTGAAACATTAGAATATGAATATGAAGTTTTAGAGAATAGATTTAGAGAAATGGCTTTCTTAACAAAAGGATTGCGCATAAGTATTCAAGATTTAAGAGTAGAACCAGCAAAAAAAGCAGAGTTTTGTTTTGAAGGTGGTTTAGTTTCTTTTGTTGAATATTTAAATACAGGAAAAGAAAAATTACACCCAATACCTATTTATATAGAAAAACAAGGAGAAGTGCCTGTTGAAATTGCAATGCAATATACAACAGCATATTCAGAAAACATATATACATTTGTAAATAATATAAATACAATTGAAGGTGGAACTCACTTAGAAGGATTTAAAAGAGCTTTAACAAAAATTTTTAATGATTATGCAAGAAACCATAATATATTGAAAGAAAAAGATATTAATTTACAAGGCGAAGATATAAGAGAAGGTATAACTGCAGTTATATCAGTTAAAGTAAAAGAACCTCAATTTGAAGGACAAACTAAAACAAAACTAGGAAATAGCGAAGTTACAGGAATTGTTGTAAGTATGATGAATGATGCTTTAACAGCTTTCTTAGAAGAAAATCCACAAGTTGCAAAAGCAATACTTGAAAAATGTATAAGTGCTTCTAGAGCAAGAGAAGCAGCAAGAAAAGCAAGAGAATTAGTTAGAAAAAAGAGTACATTAGAAACATCAACTCTACCAGGAAAATTAGCAGATTGTAGTAGTAAAAATGCAGATGAATGTGAAGTATTTATAGTTGAGGGAGATTCAGCAGGCGGAAGTGCAAAACAGGGAAGAGATAGAAAATTCCAAGCAATATTACCTCTTTGGGGAAAAATGTTAAATGTAGAAAAATCAAGAGCAGATAAAATATATGGAAATGATAAATTGAACCCAGTAATTGTAGCAATAGGTGCTGGAATTGGAGCAGATTTTGATATTACAAAAATTAGATATGGAAAAGTAATTGTAATGGCGGATGCCGATGTTGATGGAGCACACATAAGAACATTATTATTAACATTCTTCTTTAGATATATGAGGCCACTTATAGAAAATGGAAATGTATATTTAGCACAACCTCCATTATATAAATTATCTAAAAAGGGAATGAAAGATATTTATTGCTATACAGATGAAGATTTAGCAAAGGCATATAAAGATTTAGAAGAAAAAGGAATACCAAGAGATCAACTAGGATTACAAAGATACAAAGGTTTAGGTGAAATGAATCCAGAACAACTATGGGAAACAACAATGAATCCAGAAAGTAGAATTTTAATAAAAGTCAAATTAGAAGATGCTATTGAAGCTGATAAAACATTTAATATGTTAATGGGTGATGATGTTGGACCTCGTAGAGATTTTATAATTGATAATGCAAAATTTGTAAAAAATTTGGATATATAGATATATAATTAAATATATAATATTAATAGCTCGGAATTAATCCGAGCTATTAATCGATAAAACCTATATTAATCTTCAGTTAAGACTAATATATATAATTTTTTTACCTAATATATATTTCTATATAAATAAGCAATAAACCACATATATTAATCAGTCACTCGACTACAAGAACACTAGCAAAAACTATATTCATCCATATTTCAGGACTAATAATAACCCTTGTATAATATTAATGTAATCTTAACCCAGCTATAATATTTATAATTTAACCGTATATAAAGAATAAAAAAATAAATACAGCTTGCATATAAATATTATAACCTTCGGCTAAAACTAATTATAACCTAATACAAAGCTATAATTAATTTTTCG
Organism: uncultured Clostridia bacterium; assembly: GCA_947629555.1. GTDB lineage: Bacteria > Bacillota > Clostridia > TANB77 > CAG-508 > CAKPQL01. The sequence goes on from CANRED010000020.1 coordinate 16,665, forward strand.
CTCGAATATTAAAAATCCTTTAAATAAAGAACCTTTAATACTCTTAGCTCGACTAATATAAATCTTATAATAATATTATTTGTATTTATATTTTTTTTATTCTAAATTATTTTTTTTGTCGAAAAATCAATTTATTTGACGATGAAAAAAACTTGACAACTTAATTTGTAAAATATAATATATTTTTATAAAATAAAAAATCAAAGGGTGAAAAAATGAAAATAATTAATTCAACACAAAAATGGGTACCTTTTGATAAATTTTTTAATAATGGAATTATTAAATTAAAAAATAATTCTTATATAAAATTAATAAAAATAATTCCAATAAATTTTAATTTAAAATCAGATTTAGAAAAAGATGCAATTTTAAATTCGTATAAAATTTTTTTAAAAACATTTAATTCTAATATTCAAATTTTAATTCAAAGTAGTAAAGAAAATTTATCGAAACATATTTCCCAAATAAAAGAAAAAAATAATATTCAAAAAAATAATAATATTTTAAATTTGTCAAATAGTTATATTCAATTTATTGAAAATCTTAATCAAACAAAAAAATCTTCTTCAAAAATTTTTTATATCATATTAAAAAAATCCCTAGATAATAAAAATAAAGAAAATAATGAAATATTTGAAAAAAATATAATTAATAATTTAAATGATGATTATTTTATTTTAAAAGAATGCATTATGAGATGTGGTAACAGAGTAATAGAAATAGACAATAAAGAAGAAAGTAAAAAAATAATAAAATCATTTTTAGGAATAAATGAAAATAATTTTTTATAAATTGCAATAAAGGAGGATATGTTAATTTTATAAAATTAACAAAAATATTAAATGATAGAAAAAATATTAAAAAAACAAAATAATATTACATATAAAAATGGTTTATTTAAAGAAATAGATGAAATATCACCATCATATATAAATTTAAAAAATCCAAAATATATTGAAATGGAAGAAACATATTATTCTGGAATAATAATAGCAAATTATTATAGAGAATATAATGAATTAATTTTAAAAAAATTAATAGACACAAATATAAATATGAATATATCTATTTTTTATGAAAAGCAGGACACATATAAAACAATTAGAGATTTAACATATAATATTGGCAATGTTGGTGCTAATATTAAGGAAAATGATGAAGGTAGGCAAGATATGGAAATAGCAGCCTTTACATATAATGATGCGAAATATATAAGAAAAGAGATGCAAATTAATAACGAAGAATTATATTTTTTATACATATATATCACCATTTATGCAAAGGATGTGTCAGACTTAAATTATTATTTAAATAAATTAGAGGGATTATTAGAAAGTATGGGCTTAAAAACTAAAAAAGCAAATTTTAGACAAGAAGAAGTTTTTTTAGCTTGTATGCCTACAGGAGAAAATAATTTTATAATAAAAAATGCTGCTAGGAGAAATGTATTAACAAGTGGATTAGTAAGTACATATCCATTTATAACTTCATCAATATTTGATGAAGAAGGAATTTTTATAGGAACTAATATATATAATGATTCTTTAATATTTATTGATAGATATAATTCGGAAAAATATAAAAATGCAAATATGTGTGTATTTGGAACAAGTGGTTCTCGGAAAATCGTTTTATTCAAAATTATTAATTTTAAGGTATTCAATTTTAGGAATGGAACAATATGTAATTGACCCAGAAAGAGAATATGTGAATATTGCGGAATATTTAGGAGGAACAATTTTAAAAATAGGTGCTAATTCTAATACTTACATTAATGTAATGGATATAAGAGAAGAAAGCATAGAAGAAACAAAAGGATATTTAGCTACAAAAATAAGTAAATTAATTGGATTTTTTAATTTAATATTTGGAGAAATAAATGAGGAAGAAAAAGGTCTTTTAGAAGAAAAAATAATAGAATGTTATAAGAAGAAAGGTATAACTTTTGATGACAATAGTCTTTATAAAAAAATATCTGGAGAAAGTATACACATAAAACCAGTATTTAAAGAAAGCAAAGATATGCCCATTTTAGAAGATTTATATGAAATATTAAAAGAAGATAATAAAACTAAAAAATTTTATACTAAATTAATACCTTTCGTAAAAGGATCTCTTAGTTTTTTTAATAATTATACAAATGTAGAATTAAATAATAAATTAATAATTGCAGATGTATATGATTTAGGAGAAGAAAATTTAAAATTTGGGATGTATTTATTTACAGAATTATTTTGGGACAAAATTAAACAAAATAGGAATGAAAAAAAGGCTATATATTTAGACGAAGCTTGGAGATTAATTGGAGTAACATCTAATAAGGATGTCGCCAGTTTTATATATAAAATATTTAAAACAATAAGAAAATATGGAGGCAGTGCAGTAGCAATAACTCAAGATGTATCAGATTTATTTAGTTTGGAAGGAGGTATTTATGGAAAAAGTATTTTAAATAATTCAAGCATAAAAACATTTTTTTCAATGGAGGAAGAAAATATAAATGTATTAGCACAATTTACTAATTTAACAGAAAAAGAAAAAATAGAAATAAAATCACTAAAGAGAGGAGAATGTTTAATTTTTGTTGGAGATGAACATATTTTAGCAAAAATTAATTCTTCAGAAATGGAAGAAAAAATAATAAAAAATAGGTGATAAAATGAAAAAAATAATAACTGCAATGGGAGATTCATTAATTAATGATACTTTAAAAAAGGAAGAAAAATATATAATGCAAACTCCAGATATTGAATTAGAAGATGATTTAATAGAAGCAATAAAAAGTAAAAAAGATACAGAAATTTTAATATTAAATATTGAAATAATAAAAAAAGAAAAAATATATAATTATATAAATAAAATAAAACAATTAAATCAATTTATAAAAATAATAGCAATAATTCAAGAAGAAACAGAAGAAATAAAAAATATTATGCTAGCATGTGGAATAAAAGATATTTTTTATGGAAATGAAATAACAATAACTAAATTAAAAGATGCAATAGATAGAAATAAAACTACAGAAGAAATATTAGCAGAAGAAATAAATAATTTAAAAGAAATAATATTAAAAGAAAAAACAGATAAAATAAAAAAACAAAAAAATAATAATATATTAAATTTTAAAAAAATAATTGAACAAGAAAAAAATATTTTTTTAAATAAAAATAAAATAGAAAATAAAAAAATATCGGGTAAAGTTATTAGCATAATTGGAAGTTCTGGAGTGGGCAAAAGTGTTTTTTGTTCTAATTTTTCTTTAGCCTTTGAAAATAAAAAAACTTTAATAATTGATTTTGATATTTTAAATAAAAGTATAAAAACAATATTTGGAGTAAAAGAAAAAGTTGCAGAAGAAAGAGAAAATTGGGACAAGCAGGAATTAAATAAATTAATTATAAAAATATCTGATAAAGTAGATTTAATTAGTGGAATAGATGTAATTTTTAAAGATGGAAATAAAGTAGAAAAAGAAATAATAATTAATATATTAAATGAATTAAAAAATAAATATGAAATAATTTTATTAGATACATCATCAGAATGTTTTTTAGAATATACAAAAGAATTAATTAAAAATAGTGATTTTTCTATATTACTTGTAGAAGCAAATTTATTGGAATTAAAAAAATCAAAAAAATTATTAGAAATTTATATAAATAAATGGAAAATAAATAAAGAAAAAATAAATATTATTTTTAATAAATATAATTCAAAATCTATAGATAATAATATTTTAAAAAAATTATTTTTTGATTTTAATATTTTAGGATATTTAAAATTAAATGAAAATTATAATTATATGATAAATAAAAATAATAATATTATTAACAAAGATTTAAAACAAGAATATAAAAAAATAATTCAAAAAATAAATAATATAAATTAATTAAAAATATAAATAATTAAATAATTTTAAAAATTAAATAAAAAAATTAAATAATTAAATAATAAATTAAATAAAAATTATATAAAAATAAAGGAGGAATAATATGGAACTTTTATTAGATAATAATTTTACAAAAAATTTAAATTTATCAGAAAAATTAGGAGATTTACAAGAAAATTTTTTAAAAACAAATTGGGGAGAAGCAATAAATAATGCAGTAGATTCTGGATTAAAATTTATTTTACCAGATTTTATAGAAAATGAAATTATAGATATAAAAAATGCTTTTGTAAAAGGAGGTTTAATAGATGGAATAAAAACCACAATAGATACTACTATTAATAAAGGAAAAGAATTACTTGGAATGTTTACAGGAAATTTAGAAAATATGACTCAAGCAGAAGCAATAATGAAAAATGGAGGATTAATAGAAAATGTAGCCACTTTATTAGATAATATTGTAGATAAGGTTGTAAAAAATAATTTATTAAAAGAAAGTATAGGAAATTTAATAAAAAATGGCAAAGAAAGTATATTAAATTATGCAGAAAAAAATATAGATAAAGTAAATAAGGAACAAGTAAAAAAATTAAAAGAAATAGATACGGCAATAGAAAGTTGGGAAGAAGCATTTAAAAATCAAGATTTTAAGAAAATGCAGAATGAATATACAAAAATAGAAAATAGAATTGATGATATATTGCCATTAGAAGATATAATTAATAAAGCTAGAAAAGTAGAGAACTTACATAATTTAATAAAAAATAATGGAAAAAGTTTTGACTTAACAGAAGAACAAAAAGAGTTAGCAGAACAATTAATATAATAACTTTTTAAAGAAAAATAACTTGCATATTTTCTTACGGTTTAGTATAATACATGTAGATTTATATATATGAAAAGAGGTAAAAAAATGGATAGACCAGGAGAAAATATAATACAAAGAGACATTGAAAATGAAATGAAAACAGCCTATATTGATTATGCAATGAGTGTTATTGTATCACGTGCTTTACCAGACGTTAGGGATGGTTTAAAACCAGTTCATAGAAGAATTTTATATGCTATGCACGAAGATGGAATAACAGCAGATAAACCATATAGGAAATGTGCAAATACAGTTGGATCAGTTTTAGGAAGATATCATCCACATGGAGATGCGTCTGTTTATGATGCTATGGTAAGAATGGCACAGGATTTCTCATTAAGATATCCACTTATTGATGGACATGGAAATTTCGGTTCAATAGATGGAGATGCTCCAGCAGCAATGAGGTATACAGAGGCAAGAATGGCAAAAATATCTGATTATATGTTAGCAGATATAGAAAAAAATACAGTAGATTTTATGCCAAACTATGATGATAGATTACAAGAACCAACAGTACTTCCAGCAAAAATCCCATCATTATTAATAAATGGTTCTTCTGGAATTGCTGTAGGAATGGCAACTAATATACCACCACATAATCTAAGTGAGGTTATAGATGGAATTATAAAGATAATAGATGAAGATAATGTAACAGATGAACAATTAATGGAAATAATTAAAGGTCCTGATTTTCCAACAGAAGGTGTTATAGTTGGAAGAGAAGGAATAAGACAAGCATATACTACAGGAAAAGGAAAAATAACAGTTAGAGCAGAAGCAGAAATTGAAGAAATGAGTGGAAACAGACATAGAATAATTGTTACTTCATTACCATATCAAGTAAACAAAGCACGTTTACACGAAACAATATCTGCACTTGTTAGAGATAAAAAGATAGAAGGAATATCTGAAACAAGGGATGAATCAGATAGAATTGATAAAGTAAGAATGGTAATAGAACTAAAAAGAGATGCTAATCCACAGGTTGTATTAAATCAATTATACAAAAATACACAAATGCAAGATACTTTTGGAATTATAATGTTGGCATTAGTAAATGGAGAACCTAAAATTTTAACATTAAGACAATGTTTAGATTATTACTTAGAGCACAGAAAAGAAGTAATATTAAGAAGAACAAAATTTGATTTAGATAAAGCAGAAGCAAGAGCACATATATTAGAAGGATTAAAAATAGCAATAGATAATATAGATGAAGTTATAAAAATTATACGTTCTTCATATGATGATGCAAAAGAAAAATTAATGAAAAGATTTAATTTATCTGAAGTTCAAGCTCAAGCTATATTAGATATGAGGTTAAAAACTTTAACAGGATTACAAAGAGAAAAAATAGACGAAGAGTATAATGAATTAATGAAATTAATTGCTTATTATAAAGAAGTTTTAACAAGTGAAACATTAGTATTTAATATAATAAAAACAGAATTATTAGAAATAAAAGAAAAATTTGGAGATGAAAGAAAAACAAAAATAGTTGCAGCAGAAGGTGAATTCGAAGTAGAAGATTTAATTAAAGAAGAACAAACAGTAATTGCATTAACTCATTTTGGATATATAAAGAGAATGCCAATAGATACTTATAAAAGTCAAAGGCGAGGAGGAAAAGGAATTACTGGAATTTCAACGAGAGAGGAAGATTTTGTTAAAGAAATATTTACAGCTTCTACTCATGACACAATATTATTCTTTAGTAATAAAGGAAAATTATATAGATTGCGTGGATATGAAGTACCAGAAGCAGGTAGAACTGCTAGAGGAACAGCAATAGTAAATATGTTAAGTTTAGATGCTGGAGAAAAAATATCAGCAATAATACCTATACAAAACTTTGCAGAAGGAAAATATTTATTATTTGCAACAAAAGATGGAATCATAAAGAAAACATCACTTGCTGAATATAATTCTGCAAGAAAAACAGGATTACAAGCAATAACATTAAAAGAAAATGATGAATTAATAGGTGTTAGACTTACAGATGGAGAAGACAATGTAGTTTTAGTTACAACAAAGGGAATGTGCATAACATTTGATGAAAAAGACGTAAGACCTGTAGGTAGAGTTTCTCAAGGTGTAATTGGTATAAGACTAGATGATGATGATTTTGTAATTGGTATGGAATCAGTAATATCTGGTAGTGAATCTACATTACTTGCAATAACAGAAAATGGATTTGGAAAGAGAACAGAATTAGATGAATATAGAGTTCAAATAAGAGGTGGAAAAGGAGTAATAACTTATAAAATAACACCAAAGACCGGAAACATTGTAGGAATAAGAGTTGTAGATGAAAACGATGATATAATGTTAATTACAGATACAGGAACAATAATAAGATTAAACGTTTCAGAAGTTAGTATATTAGGTAGAGCAACACAAGGTGTAACATTAATGAGAACAAATGAAGGCAAAGTTGTAAGTATAGAAAAAATAACCGAAGACGAAAAAGAAGAAGAATAATATAAGATAATATAAGAAAAAATAACTGCAAAAATTAATATACATTTTTGCGGTTATTTTTTTAAACAAACTACAAATAACAATGAAAATAAAAACATACCGCCTCCATTCTGTAGGGGTCGATGCCCACATCGACCCGCACTACTGAACTATACCCCAAAAAGTAGACTTTTTAGAAATAAAAAGGTATACTAGAAAAGGAGGTATAAAAAAATGGGAAAG
>CANRED010000021.1 GCA_947629555.1 uncultured Clostridia bacterium
ATTGTATTTGCTCATCTCCATTATATGCAAATTTTGGTATCCACATAAATATTGTTCCTAATTCATTTTCTTGTATTGGTTCTCCTATATTTTCTTCTGCTAGTTTTTTGTTTGTCATATCTCGTATTAATTCACTTTGGTATACCCCATCATTTAACATTATATATGCTGGGCTTCCATTTTCATAATCATACCAGTTAGTATCTTTTTTTGTTGTTATTACCCAATTTGTTCCATCCCATTTTACTGGGATCATTCCTGCTGATATTGTTGGTACATTGGGCTCTCCACTACCTGTGCTGTTTTCTACATTTTGTGCTAGATTTATTTGATTTTTATTTGCTAGTTTCATTATGTCTTCTGAAAAGGCCAGTAATAACAATATTATTGCTATTACAATAAATGCTATTATTGCTTTTATTTTTCCTTTGTTTTTTGTTTTTTTCATTTGCATTATGGATTCCTCCTTTAAGATTTGTGAAATTAAATTGTGTATTTTGAAAACATTATAGAACCCTCAGTCACCTTCGGTGACAGCTCCCTTATTTAAGGGAGCCAAGGAACGACGAGGGCGTCGTTCCCTACACATTATTGGGGTATTTCGTTGTATTGCGGGTCGATGTGGGCATCGACCCCTACAGTTTGGTTTTATTATAAATTTTTAGTGGAGAATAATAATATTATTTTTTACGAGTTCGACCTTGAGTCGTTATGTCTTTAATTCAATTAGAATGTGTCTCTAATATTTGAATAGTCTGTATCTTAAACGCCTTGGAGAACGCAATAAAAAATAATATTATTATTCGCAACGTTTAAATTGTAATTTATAAAAAATTACAACAAAAAAACACAACCGTTTATGCGTATTAAAAATACACATAAATAATTGTGTTTTTATTTATGTTTCTATTTGTTTTTTCGGTTTCTAATCTACATAATGTGTGTGTGTGTGTGTGTGTACAGTTGCAAGGGTTTTAGCGTTTTGCATAATTTGGTTCTCCTTTGTGTTTTAGTATTTCTTCGAGGTGCGGAACGACGAGGGCGTCGTTCCCTACATTGCGGGTCGTCGAGACGCCGACCCCTACAAATAATTATTCACTATTCATTCTTCACTATTAACTATTCACTAATGAAATGAATTGTATATAATACAATTCATTTCATTATAAATATATACTAATGTGTTTTATTTTGCAATAGGTTTTGTAAATTTTACTCATTGATGTTTTTTAACGCGTCCCCAAATTGCATAATGCTTTTTTGTTGTATTTTTCTAAATTTTGGTATATAATGTGTAGTAGCGATTTTATTTTTAGGAGGCTTAGAATGGAATACAAAGGAAATTGGAATAAATACTTAGAATTACTAAGTCAAAAATATAGAAATGTTGAAGAAGTTACTGAAGAAATTATAAATTTACAATCTATTTTAAATTTACCTAAAGGTACTGAAGTTTTTGTTAGTGATATTCATGCAGAGTATGAACCCTTTTTGCACATTTTAAATAATGGTGCAGGTATTATTAGAAGTAAAATTGAAAGAATATTTAAAGACTCTGTTCCTGAAAGTGAGAGAAGTACCCTTGCTACTCTTATATATTATCCTGAAGAGAAATTAACTTTAATTAAAAAACAAGAAATTGATTTAGATGATTGGTACTCTATTACTTTGCATAGATTAATAGATGTTGCAAAAGAAATAACTTCAAAATATACTCGTTCTAAAGTTAGAAAAGCTTTACCTAAGGGATTCGATTATATTATTGATGAGCTTTTACATCTTCAAGGAGATACAAAAAATAAAGAAAGATATTATAGTCAAATTATAAAAACTATTATAGATTTAAAAAGAGCAGATGAGTTTATTGTTGCTATTTCTAATCTAATTAAAAGAATGGCTATTGATCACCTTCACGTTATTGGAGATATATACGACCGTGGAATGAGTGCACCAATCGTAATGAATGCTCTTATGCAATTTCATAGTTTAGATATTCAATGGGGAAATCATGATATTTTATGGATGGGAGCTGCTTGTGGAAATAAAGCTTGCATTTGTAATGTAGTTAGAATCTGTGCTAGATATGATAATATATCTACTTTAGAAGAAGGATATGGAATTAGTGTTAGACCTCTTTCCACTTTTGCTTTAAATACTTACAAAGAAAATGATATTAGTGACGCTTTTATACCTAAAGAATTTGAATATAATAAATATAGTGGAACAGACAAAACATCTATAGCAAAGATTCAAAAAGCAATTTCTATTATACAATTTAAAGTAGAAGGTCAACTTATAAAAGAACACCCAGAATACAACATGGATGATAGGTTATTATTAGATAAGATAGATTATAAAAACGGAACAATAACTATTGATGGTATAAGTTATAAATTAAATGATACTAACTTCCCTACAATAGATCCTAATGACCCTTATAAACTTACACCAGAAGAAGAAGAAGTTATGACTAGACTATATGAATCTTTTATAAATAGCGAAAAATTAAATACACATATAAGTTTCCTTTATGCTAAAGGTAGTGCATATACTGTATTTAATTCAAATCTTTTATTCCATGGATGTATTCCAATTCTTGAAGATGGTTCTTTTAAAAAGGTATCTATCATGGGAAAAATTTTGAGTGGAAAAGAATATTTTAAATTTATAGAACAAGCCGCTCATAAGGCTTATTTTGAAAACGATAATTCAAAATCAACTCAAGACTATAAGGATTTAATGTGGTTTTTCTGGTGTTCTCCAGATTCTCCTTTCTTCGGTAAAGGAAAAATGACAACATTTGAAAGGTATTTTATAAACGATACATCTGCACATGAAGAAAAGAAAATTCCTTATTATAAATTAGTTGAAAATGAAGATATTTGTAATAAGATATTAAAAGAATTTGACATTGATTCTGAAGATGCTCATATTATTAATGGTCATATTCCTGTTAAGGCTGTAAAAGGAGAAGTACCTGTTAAGGCAAATGGAAAATTGTTAGTTATAGATGGTGGTTTTTCTAAAACATACCGTGAGCAAACAGGAGAAGCTGGATATACTCTTTCTTATAATTCTTACGGATTGTTACTTGCAGCAAATAAGCCTTTTGAATCTAAGCAACATATAATAGAAACAGAATGTGATTTACAATCTGAAATTGTTTTGAAGAAAGAAAATGTAGAAAGAAAACGTGTTGCAGATACTGATATTGGTACTAAGTTAAAAGGAGAGATTGAAGATTTGAAAATGTTACTTACTGCTTATAGAGAAGGTATGATAAAGGAAAAAATTTAAAATAATTTAATATGCTATACAATAAAATATTATTGTTTTTTTATTCCGTTCTCCAAGGCGTTTATGTTACAAACAATTCGTATTTTAGAAACACACTCTAATTGGATTACAGACATAATGGCTCAAGGTCGAACTCGTTAAAAAACAATAATATTTTATTGTATGAGTAATATATAAATGTAAAATTGTAATTAAAATAATTTATTGACATATTTTTAATTTAATCATATTATATATTCAAATTTATTTTGAGGAGTGATTTTAAAATGACAAAGTGTTTACTTCTTGGTAATGGTGGTCGTGAAGCTGTTCTTGCTGAATATATAAGCCAAGGATTTTCTTTATATAGTGTTTTACCTTACGAAAATCCATCTATAATTGATGCAATAAAAGCATCTAACGGAAAATATATTATAGGCTCACCTTTCAATAAAGAACTCGTTTCTAATTTCATTAAACAAGAAAATATAGAAATATGCGTAGTAAGTAGTGATAATCTATTACAAGATGGATTAATTGATTTAGCTAAAAGCTTAGGTTTAAAGGTGTTTGGTCCAACAAGTCTTGGAGCAAAAATTGAATGGAGCAAAACTTATGCTTTAGACATTGTAAATAAACTTGCACCTGATATGATTATTAAAAATTTTCATATTACAAATGAAGCAGATTTAAGACAAGCTGTTGATAACTATGTAGATGATTCGTTTGTTGTAAAGCCTGAAGGATTAACTGGCGGAAAAGGTGTTAAAGTCGGTGGCATACACTTTAAAGGTAAAGAAGAAGGTTTTGAATATGCAAAATCTTGCCTTCAAGATAGTGGAAAAGTAATTATTCAAGATAAAGTTGAGGGCTCTGAATTCACTGTTATGGCTCTTACAGATGGTGAAAATATTGTAGTTACACCTATCACTTTTGATTATCCATATCGTTATGAAAATGACAAAGGTCCTGGAACTGGTGGAATGGGTTGTATGAGTTTTAATAATGGATTATTACCATTTTTAAATCAAGAAGATGTTGATAAATGTGCTGACTTAATTAAGAAAACTATTCAATATGTTAATAAAGATTCATTAGAGTTTACTGGTGTTATTTATGGTGGATTTTTTAAATGCAAAGATGGTATTAAATTTATTGAATTTAATGCTAGATTTGGTGATCCAGAAGCTATAAATGTACTTAATGCATTGGAAACACCTTTTACTGATGTATTAAATCATATTGTAAATAAAACATTATCTAAAGATAATTGTAAGTTTAGTAATAATTGTACTTTTACAGTATATGTAGTAAGTAAAGAATATGCAGTAAGTTCTAGTAAAGAACCTTGTGTATTTACTCTAAACAGAAAAGCAATTACAGATAAGGGATTAAAAGTATATTTTGCAAATGCAAAACACATTGAAGGAAATACATATACTTCTGTAAGCACTTCAAGATTGTTTGCAGTTTCTACTTCCGGAAAGGATTTAGATGAGATTAAGAAAAAAGTTTATGATGCAATGGATGGAAATGTGGATACAAAATTAGATTATAGAAAAGATATAGGTTGTATTTACGTACATTAAAAAAATGTCTCACAATATGTGAGACATTTTTTAATGTAGTATTCACTAATTTTATCAATTAATAATATTTGAAATATAATATATAATTTTTTTGTTCACTCCCAACCGCATAATAGGCTGTATGCCGAAATTTACTTTCGTAATTTCTGCTACAGCCTATAATTTGTCGGTCCCCACATTCGTTCACAAAAAATATTATATATTATATTTCTTAATTTATCATTCTCATTTTAATCACAAAAAATTATCACCACAAATTAATTTTTACATATAATATTGTAATACTAATTATATTTTTACAATAACTAATTGACAATATATTAAAATTAAGTTATAATAAATATAGCTTTAAAGCACATATATGTTCAATAATGACATAATAAACCCCTCTAGCGGCTACTAGAGGGGCAATTGCTATTTATGTAAGTTTTCGATTATTTCTATTATAAGAATAATCACATCAACTACAATAGCCATTATCTTTAGTATTATTGTCAATAATGACATGATATTGCCTCCTTTCTTTGAGATTTCCTCATTAAAAGGATGGCAATATATTATATATTTATATTAGTCTTTTTGTCAATATTATATTTTACTTTTTGAAAATTCTTTTAATGCTTCTATTAACTGTATCTTTTCTGCTTTTTGCACTTTTTGAGATAATGTTTCTGCAGTATCTTCTTTTTCCACTTTTACTTTAGTTTGTTTTATTATATTTCCTTCATCATATTTATTATTTACATAGTGTAAAGTTACTCCACTATATTCTTCTTTTTCCTCTATTACTGCTCTATGTACGTTCATTCCATACATTCCTTTTCCTCCAAATTTAGGCAAAAGTGATGGATGTGTGTTTATTATAGTATAATTTTTTATTAAATTCTCCCCTATTAATCTTAAGTATCCTGCAAGAATTATTAAATCTACATCGTAATTTTTTAATTTTTCTACTAATTCTATATCTACTTGTTTGGTATCTTTATTTTGAATTACATACGTTTCTATCCCTGCATTTTTTGCTCTTTCTAATGCATAAGCGTTTTCATTATTTGATACTACTAAATTTATTTTTGCATTTAATTCTTTTTTTTCTATTGCATCTATAATGCTTTGCAAAGTTGTTCCATTTCCTGATGCAAATACTATTAAATTATACATTATATCTACTCCTTATTTTAATTTTTAATCTAAATTAGCCCAATGCACGAGTTGAATATATAAAATTGACTTATCACAAAATCTTTACGGAACGACGAGGGCGTCGTTCCCTACACCGATTGCAATAAAAACTGTAGGATAAATATACTCCGTTTGACTACTTTAAACTAATTTCACTCTATAAATTTTAGCAAAATTATACCAAAATTTATTTTTTTTTACAATATACTATATACTTTTGTCGAAAAATTATTTATAATAGTATTATATTAATTTTAGGAGTAGATTTTTATTCTACCCCTACATTGTTTTTCAAGGAGATTGATTCTTTATGTTTAACAAATTAAAAGAAGAATGTGGTATTTTTGGCATTTATTCTATGGAAAATGAACAAGATTTAACTGGGACAACATGTATTGGTTTAACAGCATTACAACATAGAGGAGAAGAAAGTTGCGGTATTGCTATTAACAGTGGTGGTATTATTTCTTATCATAAAGATATTGGACTTGTTTCTGATGTTTTTAAACCTCATATTGTTCAGTCTTTACCAAAGGGGAAAATGTCTATTGGACATGTTAGATACTCAACAACAGGTTCTCCTAAAAAAGAAAATGCACAACCTATAGTTACACGTTATGCAAAAGGTAACTTAGGTATTGTACATAATGGTAATCTAACAAATGCATTAGCACTAAAAGACGAATTACAACAGGCTGGTGCCTTATTTAACTCTACTAGTGATACTGAAGTTATTGCTTATATTATAGCAAGAGAAAGATTAAAAACACATTCAGTTGAAAAAGCTGTTATTAATGCAATGGGCTATATAAAAGGTGCATATTCTTTACTTATAATGTCTTCTAAAAAATTTATAGCAGTTAGAGATCCTCAAGGCTTTAGACCTCTTTGCATGGGAAAATTAGGTACAGATATAGTTTTTGCATCAGAAAGTTGTGCATTAGACGCAATAGGTGCTGATTTTATTAGAGATATTGAGCCAGGGGAAATAGTTACTATTACAGATAACAAAATATCTTCTACATTCTATGACAATACTCAAAAGAAAGGGCTTTGTATTTTTGAATATATATATTTTGCAAGACCAGATTCTACCATTGATGGTTTAAATGTTCATAGATTCAGAGAACATGTTGGTAGAGCATTAGCTAAACAAGCTCCTGTAGATGCAGATATTGTAGCAGGTGTCCCAGATTCTGGTATAGATGCAGCTTTAGGATATTCAAAAGAATCTAAAATACCTTATGATATAGTATTTATTAAAAGCAAATATATAGGAAGAACTTTCATTCTTTCTACACAAGCACAAAGAAAGAATAAAGTTGCTTTAAAATTAAATCCAATACGAGAAACAGTTAATGGTAAAAAAATTATTTTAGTTGACGACTCTATTGTTCGTGGTACTACAATTACAAGAATAATTAAAATTTTAAAAAAAGCCGGAGCTAAAGAGGTACATTTGAGAATTGCTTCTCCTGCTTTCACTGATGTATGCTATTTTGGTACAGATGTAGATAGTAAAGAAAATTTAATTGCTAACAAAAAAACAGTTGAAGAAATTAGAAAAGAAATTGGAGCAGATTCATTAGAATATTTAAATATGGATAATTTATTTAAAATTGCAAGTGAATCTAATATAAAAGATTTCTGTACAGGTTGTTTTACTGGAAAATACCCAATTGATGTACCTGATAAAATTCAAAAAGATAGATTTGAAAAAATATTTTAAAAATATAAAAATCCCTGTCACATAGTGACAGGGATTTTTTGGGTATGTCTTCGGAGAACGGAACGACGGGGGCGTCGTTCCCTACAGATGGGTGGTAAGAGCATGTATTGCTCTATTTGCTAATGCTTCGTATCTTTCCTTTTTATCTCTTATTTTTGTTTCTAATTCTGGTAGTATACCAAAATTTGCATTCATTGGTTGAAAATGCTTATTAGGTGTTGCTATATACTTTGATAATGCTCCTATCATTGTGTTATTTGAAAATGTTATTTTTTTATTTGTTTTATTAAATTTTTCTACTGCATTTATTCCGGCAACTAATCCTGATGCAATCGATTCCACATATCCTTCTACACCTGTTATTTGTCCTGCAAAAAATATATTTTCATTTTGTTTCATATTAAAAGTTTCATCTAATAACTCTGGTGAATTTATAAAAGTATTTCTATGCATTACTCCATATTTTACAAATTCGGCATTTTCAAGTCCTGGAATACATGAAAATACTCTTTTTTGTTCTCCAAATTTTAAATTTGTTTGAAAACCTACCATATTGTATAATGTTCCACTTTCATTATCTTGTCTTAATTGAATAATTGCATATGGTCTTTTTCCTGTTCGTGGATCATCAAAACCTACTGGTTTTAGCGGTCCATACCTTAATGTATCTATTCCTCTTTTTGCCATTACTTCTACTGGCATACAACCTTCAAATATTTCTCTTTTTTCAAATTCATGTAATGTTGCAACTTCTGCATTTATTAATTCATTGTAAAAATGCTCATATTCTTCTTTATTCATTGGTAAGTTGATATAGGCACTATCCCCTTTTCCATATCTATCACCAAAAAATGC
Source organism: uncultured Clostridia bacterium (assembly GCA_947629555.1). Classification (GTDB taxonomy): domain Bacteria; phylum Bacillota; class Clostridia; order TANB77; family CAG-508; genus CAKPQL01. The sequence goes on from CANRED010000021.1 coordinate 8,632, forward strand.
AATATCCATATTTATACTTGATTTTTCTATTATTGGAGCTGCTGCATCAAAAAAGTGCAAATTGTTTTTGTTTGTTAGTTTGCAAATTTCCTTAGATAAATTATCTGATGTTAATGGTCCTGTTGCTATTATTATAATAGTATTTTTTAAATCTTCCTGATTTATAAATTCTTCTCTTATTATTTCTATATTTGGATTTCCTTCTATTTTTTCTGTAATTAATTTAGAAAATTTTTCTCTATCTACTGCTAATGCTTGCCCTGCTGGAACTGATGTTATATCTGCACATTTTATTAATAGGGAATCTAATCTTCTTAATTCTTCTTTTAATAATCCACATGCATTTGTTATTAAATTTGATTTGAATGAATTACTACATACTATTTCCGCTAAATTTTCATTTGTATGTGCAGGTGAAAATTTTTTAGGTTTCATCTCATATAGTTTTACTTTTATATTATTTTTTGCTATTTGGTAAGCCGCTTCACATCCAGCCAGTCCTCCTCCTATTACAGTTATATATTTTTCCATATTCATTCCCTTCTATAATATTAAATAGTTAGTTCTACTATATTTTTGAGGCAGACTTAAAGGCCTGCCTCTATAATTTTTATATTATTTCTTTTTCGTTTTTCTTTTTCTAGTTGTTTTTCTCTTTATTGTTTTACTTTCTTCTTCGTTATATGGCTCTCCTGGTTTTGGTTTATTCCAAGAAATGTAATCACAACTTTTAGGATTATTTTCGCAAATATAGTAGCTTCTTTTACTTTTTGCTTTTCGTACTTGTACTTTTGCTCCACATTTTGGGCAAGGCACATCTATTGTTTCTACTATTGGTTTTGCATTTTTACATTCTGGATACCCAGGGCATGCCAAGAATTTACCGAATCTTCCATATTTTACTACCATCATTCTTCCACACTTTTCACATGGAATATCTGTAACTTCTTCTTCTAATTTTACATGTTCTAATTCTTTTTCTACTTTTTCTACTGTTTTTGCAAAAGGTCCATAAAATTCTTGAATTACCTTTTTCCACTTTTCTTTTCCATCTGCAATTTCATCAAACTCTTCTTCCATTTTTGCTGTAAACTCAACGTTTACTATATCTTTAAAATTCTCTGTTAAAAGTTTATTTACTACTTTTCCTAAATCTGTTGGATGTAATTGCTTTTGTATTTTTTCTATATATCTTCTTTCTAATACAGTTGTTATTGTTGGTGAATAGGTACTTGGTCTTCCTATTCCTTTTTCTTCTAATGCCTTTACTAAACTTGCTTCTGTATATCTTGGTGGTGGTTCTGTAAAACTTTGCTTTGTGCTAATTTCTTCTTTTACTACTTGTTTATTAACTTCTAATTCTGGTATTTTTGTAAATTCATCCTCTTTATCATTATCTACAGATTCTACATATAATTTCATAAACCCATCAAATTTTAAAGTTTGCCCATTTGCTCTAAAATTGTAACTATTTGCTTCTATCTCGACACTAACAGTATCATATACTGCTGTGGCCATCTGACTTGCTATAAATCTATTATATATTAGTTTATATAATTTATATTGTTCACTCGTTAAAGAACTTTTTATTTTATCTGGCTCTAACTCTATATACGTTGGTCTAATTGCTTCATGCGCATCTTGTGAATCTGCTTTTGTTTTATAATATCTATTTTCATAGTATTTATTGCCATACGTACCTTCTATATATTTTTTTGCTGCAGTTCTTGCTTCTTCTGATATTCTTGTTGAGTCTGTTCTCATGTAAGTAATTAATCCAACCGTTCCTTTTTCAGGAACATTTACACCCTCGTATAAACCTTGAGCAAAAGACATTGTCTTTTTTAAAGAAAATCCAAGTTTTCTTGACGCCTCTTGTTGCAATGTGCTTGTAGTAAATGGTGGAGCTGGATTTTTCTTTTTTTCACTTTTCTTTATATCTTTTACAATATAATCTGCCTTTTCTAATTCCGATAATACTTTTTTAACTTCTACTTCAGAATGTAAATCTAATTTTTTTCCATTTTTTCCATAGAATTTTGCTTCAAATTTTTTCTTACTCTTTTTATCTGATAATATTGCATATATGTTCCAATACTCTTCTGGTATAAATTTTTCTATTTCTTCTTCTCTATCCACAATCAATTTAACTGCTACAGATTGTACTCTACCTGCAGATAATCCTCTTCTTACTTTTTTCCATAAAATAGGGCTCATTTTATATCCTACTATTCTATCTAACACTCTTCTTGCCTGTTGAGCATCTGTTAAATTCATGTCTATTGTTCTTGGATTTTTAACTGCATTTTGTACTGCATCTTTTGTTATTTCATTAAATGTAATTCTACAAATTGATTTTTCATCTATTCCTAATATATGTGCTAAATGCCATGCTATTGCTTCTCCTTCACGGTCAGGGTCAGTTGCAAGATATACTTGCTTTGCATCAGCTGCTTCTTTTTTTAATGATTTTATTAAATCGCCTTTTCCTCTTATGTTTATGTATTCTGGCTCGAAATTATTTTCAACATCTACTCCTAACTTTGATTTTGGTAAATCTCTAATATGTCCCATAGATGCTACTACTTTAGTTTTTCCACCTAAAAATTTTTTTATTGTATTTGCTTTTGCAGGTGATTCCACTATTATTAATTTATCGGTCATAATTTTATCTCCTTGTATAAAAATATGAATTTTTAATAATTCTTCTCTTTTGTATAATATATTACTTTTATTAACTCATAGATTATATAACAAATATATTATTGTGTAAATATGTAATATAATAAAATAACAGATTTTTAATCTGTTATTTTATCTCTTACTAAATCTTTTACAATATCTTCTAATCCTATTGGAGTAACTTTATTTCTTTTTAATGTTGTTATAATCTCTACTAATTCTTCTTCATTTTCTGCTATATTTGCTACATTATTTTTTTCCTTAATTAAGTTTTTGTTAGCATATTCTTTTTTTACAATTTCTATACCATATTGTGTAGTTTCTTCTTCAACTGTACTTTTGATTCCATAATATTCTAATCGTATAAATCCTTTTCTGTTACTTTCAATTAGTTCTCTTATATTAATTGTAGTTTCTCCATAGTATATTCTAGAACTATTCACTTTAACCCCCCTTTTTCTTGTGTGTCGAACTTAGCTAATATACCGCATAATTCCTATAAAGTCAAGGAAAACTAATCGTCATGTTATTATCTTTTATTATTTTATTCGACAAAAATAGGTAGTATACTTACTTATACTACCTATTCGCCTACTATCGTAATATAAACTTAATGCTTTAGTAATCTTATTGTAATACTTTTTTAATTTCATCAAAGATTTTTTCTTCTACATTATTTGTTGATATTTCTGTTGCTTTTTTACCCATTTCTAATTGTTTTGCTTTATCTTTTATTATATTGTTAATTTCTTGATCCAAATTTTCTGGCTTTAAATCTTTATCTAATATAATTCTTGCTGCTCCTACTTTTTCTAAAACTTTAGCATTATATTCTTGATGATTTTCTGTTGCATAAGGAAATGGTATAAATATTGCAGGTTTACCTACTTTTGCAATCTCTGTTATTGTCATTGCCCCACTTCTTGCAACAACTACATCGGCAGAATTTAAAATTTCTTCCATGCTATATATGTATGGTACAATTTTAACATTTTCTATTTTTTCTATATCTATATTATACTTTTTTAATTCATCTTTTATAGTTTCATATTGACTTGGTCCCGCAGCCCACATTATTTGATAATTTATTTTTTTATTTTTAATTATACCTATTAATGCATTATTTATAGATTTTGCGCCTTGACTTCCACCTATTACCAATATTAAAGGTTTTTCACTTTCAAATCCTAATGCTTGTTTTATTTTATCTTTTTGAGGTTCTGATAAATTTAAGTTTTTGATTTTGGTTGGAGTACCTGTTAATACTATGTTTTTTGATTTTGGTATTCTTTTTATTGCATCTTCAAATCCTACTAAAACTGTATTTACCTTTTTTGAAAACATTTTTACTGCAATTCCTGGAAAAGCATTACTTTCATGTAGTATAGTAGGAATTTTTAAACTGTGTGCCGCTATCATTACTGGTCCACATATATATCCACCTGTTCCAATTACTATGTCTGGTTTAAATTCTTTCATTAATTTTTTCATTTTTCCTACAGATTTTAAGGTTTTTGCAATATTTTTTATGTTATTTACTGATATTTTTCTATTTATTCCGTAGGCCTCTATTTTTATTAATTTATATCCTGCTCGTGGAACCAAGTCATTTTCTAATCCTCTATTTGTACCAATAAATATAATTTCTGAATTTTTTTCTTTTTCCTTTATTTTGTTTGCAATAGCTATTCCTGGATTTATATGTCCTCCAGTTCCTGCAGCTGCGATTATTACTTTCATAATATTCTCCTTTTTAATTATTAGAAACCTCCATCGCATTTGGTATTGCTTCGAAGGGCGGAACGACGAGGGCGTCGTTCCCTACAGTGTTGTAATTTATTGAATTACAATATTAAAACCATACGTAGTAGTGACGTCGTTTTTTACACCTTTTTTGCCTGTCTTGATATATTTAATAAAACCCCTACAGCACAAAGCAGTATTACAAGAGATGTACCACCATAACTAAAGAATGGTAATGGCATTCCTGTATTTGGTATTGATGATGTTACAACTGCAATATTTATTATTGCTTGAATTCCTACTAATGATGTTATTCCAACTGCAAGTAAACTTCCAAACATATCTGGTGCTTTCATTGCAATTAATATTCCTCTCCATATAAATATTGCAAATAATAATATTACAGCAACACAACCTACAAAGCCTAATTCTTCTGCTAATACGGCAAATATAAAGTCATTATGTGGCTCTGGTATATATAAATATTTTTGTTTACTCTCTCCGTAATCCTACACCAAATAGTCCTCCAGAACCAATAGCATATAAACTTTGTATTACTTGCCATCCTGCTCCTTGTGCATCTGCCCAAGGATTTAAAAATGATGTTATTCTCTGGATTCTAAATCCACCCTGCTCTGTAAATTTTGCCATTGCAAATAATCCAATACCTCCTGCAAGTATTCCAGCACTTCCAAGAGTTACAAAATATAATAATCGGCTTCCTGCCATTAACATCATTATTGATACTACCCCAATTATTACTATGGTTACACTTAAGTGGTTTTGCACTAATACCAATATCAGAACTGGTATCATACACAATCCTAAAGGTGCTAAAAATCCTGTTGATAGTTTTTTTAGTTTATCTCTATTTTCTGTAAGTATGGCTGCAAAAAATATTATTAATCCAATTTTTGTTATTTCTGATGGTTGAAATGTTATTCCTAGATTCACCCATCTTCTAGCTCCATTTACGCTTACTCCAATATTGGGTACTAATACTAATAGTAATATTAGTACAGATATAACATAGGCAGATAAATATATTTTTTTATTTCTATATACTTTATAATCTATTCTTGATATTATTATCATTAGTGCTACTCCAAGTACCGCACTTTGTAATTGTCTTATTACATATGTATAACTACTACCCTCTTCTGCTAGTGAAGATGGTGAACTAGCCGATAAAACCATTACTATTCCTAATGATAATAACAAAGCAACAGTTATACATAAGGTAAAATCACATGGATTTAATTTATTTTTTGGTTTTTGAACATTCTTTTTTACCATTATTAATATCCTTTCTTCATGCTATACAGCATATATTCCAATTATACATACAATGGTCGTTATTATACTAAATATAGATACAACTTTATTTTCACTCCATCCAGATAATTCAAAATGGTGATGTAATGGTGCCATTTTAAATATTCTATTTCCTGTTTTTTTATAATATGATACTTGAAGTATAACAGATAAAGTTTCTAATACTGGAATTATTGCTATTAATATTAATAAGATTGGCACTTTTAAATAAATTGCCATTGCAGATATTATTCCACCCAACATTAAAGACCCAGTATCTCCCATAAATACTTTTGCTGGATGTATATTAAATATTAAAAATCCTAAAATTGCTCCACAAATTATACTACCAAATATTACTATTTCTGTTCTTTCAAACATAATTCCCAATACAGTTAATGTTGCTATTATTATTACAGATATGCTTCCTCCTAATCCATCTACACCATCTGTTAAATTAACTGCATTTGTTGTACCAAGTATTACAAAAATAGTAAATGGTATATATATCCACATTGGTAATGTTACACTATTTTTCGTAAATGGTATTAACAATTCTCCATTTATGCCAGCAAATTTAATTATATACATAACAAATATTACTGAAATTATTAATAATCCTAGCATCTTGTAACTAGGCTTTAATCCTTTTGTGTTTTTCAATATTAATTTTTTAAAATCATCTATGAAACCTATTATTCCAATGCCTACTGCCATTATAAGAAGTGGTATCATATTTTTTATTACATTTGTATCTTTACTAGAATAATATATGAAAGCTATAATTGTTGATATTATAATTGAAAGTAGCATTATTACTCCACCCATTGTTGGAGTACCTTGTTTTGATAAATGACTTCTTGGGCCTTCTTCTCTTTCTATTTGACCTACTTTTAATTTTTTTAATATTGGTATAATTATTAGTGCAAGTATAACTGCTATAACAAAACTTATTAGTAACATTATAATTTGAAAATTCAATTTATTTCCTCCTTTGTTTAATATAATGATTCTTAGAACTTGGCAGCGACTGCGAAATCTATTTTATTATTTCATTTATTATTTCTCGCTCATCTAAATGATGTTTCTTTCCGTTTATTTCTTGATACGTTTCATGTCCTTTTCCAGATAATACTATAATATCTGCTTTTGTTGCCATATTTATTGCATACTCTATTGCTTCTTTTCTATCTATAATTGATATATATTTATCATTTACTTTTTTTATTCCTGCTTCTATTTGCTCAATTATCTCTTCTGGCTTTTCCGTTCTTGGATTGTCTGATGTTATTACAGTAAAATCTGCTATTTTCCCTGATATTTCACCCATTATTGGTCTTTTGGTTTTATCTCTATCGCCTCCACAACCGAAAACTGATATTACTCTTCCTCTGGTATATGATTTTACAGTTTGAAGTATGTTTTCTAAACTTTCTGGTGTGTGTGCATAATCAATCATTATTGTAAGTCCTTTTTTATTTGGTACTATTTCGCTTCTTCCTGGAACACTTATGTTCCCTAAAGCATCATTTATTTCTTCTGCAGTTACTCCAAATTTTAATGCAACACTTATTGCTGCTAATGAATTGTATACACTGTATCTTCCTGGAATACTTACTTTTATTCTTTCATTTTTCATTGCTATTTTTACTTTAAAATCTGATGTTACATTTGTAACCGTTATATCTTTTGCAATTAAATCTGCCGCATTATCTATTCCAAATGTTTTAATTTCACAATTTAACCCTTTATTTTTTAATTTTGCAACATAAAAATCATCTGCATTTATGTACGCTGTACGACACATTGTAAATAATTTAAGTTTTGAATTATAATAATCTTCCATGTCTTCATGTTCTTTTTCACTTATATGATCTTTTGAAAAATTAGTAAATATTCCTATATCAAAATCACAACCATCTACTCTATGTAATTTTAGGCTTTGAGATGATACTTCCATTATAACTGTATCGACTTTCTCTTTTGCCATTTCTGCTAATATTCTTTGCAGTTCTATACTTTCAGGAGTAGTTCTTGAACTTTCAGATATTTTTTTATCTCCTATATAATTTGCGATTGTTCCAATTATTCCAACTTTTTGTCCGTGCTTTTCTAATATTGCCTTTAACATATATGACGTAGTTGTTTTACCTTTTGTTCCAGTTATTCCTATAAGGTTAAACTTTTTTGATGGATTTTTATAGAAATTACATGCAGAAATCGCCAATAATTCTCTCGTATTACTTGCCATTATAACTGTTATATCATCACTTAATTTTCCCTTTGAAATATTGCTCCCTTCTTGTATTACTATAACACTTGCGCCGTTTTCAATAGCTTCATCTATATAATCATGACCGTCACTATCATATCCTTTTATTGCTACAAACATATCACCTTTTTGTATTTTTTTTGAATCGCACTCAATATTTGCTACATCGATATCTAGATTTCCTTTTGCTTTTAATCCTTCAATTCCATTTAATATTTTTTTTAGCTCCATAGCTTTAAAACCTCCATTTATCTAAAAATTTATTTTTAAGATAATTAATCAATATAATTTGACGAGCTTATTATATCTCTATTTTTTTCTTTTGTATAGCTTTTTTATTAATTTTATTTATAAGATTTTAATCTGTGTATAATATAATTTTTGTTCCTTCTTGCACAGTTATACCTTGCTTTGGTAATTGATTTACTATTACTGGATTTCCTATATCATTTGTTTCGTTGTTAGTTTGTATATCATATTCTAAATCTATATTCTTTAATACTTTTTTTGCTTCGCTTAACTCCATTCCTGTAACATTTGGAACTGTTACAGAATTAGTTTGTTTTTCTTCACTTTTTATAACATCTAAATAAGGTAAAACTTCTCCTAACACTTGTGATGCAATTGGTGCCGCAACACCACCTCCTTGGGTAATTATAACAACACAAAAAAGAACGGACATAAAGTCCGCCCTACATTCAAAATTCTAAGAATTTTATACTGTTCTAACTATTGATTTCTTCTACTATTTCTTCTATTGTTCATTTTATTTATTTTCATATTAAGTAATCTTATTTTTATAAGTAATACTATTACTGTAACAATACTTACACTAAGTAATATATTCATTACTGTATTTGACTTTCCTGTTTGTGGTAATTTTCCTGTATTTTGTGAATCTTCTTTTTTATTAGTATTACTGCTATTGTTCATTCCCGTGTTTTCATTGTTTGTATTTTCATCTTGACTTTCACTTTCTACTTGATTTTCATTCTCTTGTGGATCTTTATTTTCAGTTTGAGTTCCACTTCCAACTTGGCTTCCTGATCCACCTTGATTTGCATTATCTTTATCAAGTATATTTATTGTAACTGTAGTATTATTAGCATTAACATCAGTACTTGCTGTTGAACCAGAAAAATTAATTAATTTGATAGTTGTTTCACCTAGTTTTGCATTTTCTTTTACTTTAAAAGTAATAGTTCCAATGCTTTGTTCTGTTTTTACAACTTCACCATCTTTTGTATTTCCTACAATTAAGTTTCCTTCTAAAAGTGGGGCTTCCCATTTATCTGTTCCATTTGTTGATTGATATTCTAAAACAGATGTATCATAATCAAGTTTTGCTGTATAAGCACCTATTCCTTTTTCTCCACTTTCTATAGAAATATTTCTCAATCCAATAGTAACTGTAACAGTTTCTGTTCTTTTTATTGAAGATTTATTTGCACTCAAAGTTGTTTGAAAACTGTCATTTGCTGCATATACTTTTGTTGCAAATAATAATACTATAGCTAATATTATACAAATTATATTTTTACTGTTTATATTATTCTTCATATTCTTTTTCTCCTCAATTTATATTATTTAAATAATGTATCTTCAAAAAATATTACTTTTATTGTATTTGCTTTAATACTAATCTTTTCATTAATAGTAAATCTGTTGCTGTTATTTGATTGTCTTGATTTATATCAATTGCTTTTAATTCGTCCCCTGATAAAATCCATTCTTGTTTTTCTCCTGCTATTAAATGCCTTTTTAGTAATAATAAATCTGTTGCTGTTATTTGATCATCGCTGTTTACATCTCCTAAAGTTGGTTCATCTGATTCTTCTTTTATCCAATTTACGTTTGCTATTGCTTTTCCTGTATTTCCAGCTTCATCTGTAAATTCGAAGGTAAATTCTCCATTTTTAGTAAATGTATATTCTCTATTTGTATTATTATTTGTAATTACTATTGCTTCATTTTCTCCTGTTAAAGTTGCAACTACTGGTCCATCTGTAGTTCCTTGTGTGCTGTATTCAATTTTTGCAGTTGGAGCATCTTTGTCAATCCAATTTACTTCTGCTTTATGCTCTTTTACTTCAAAATTTTCAATATCTAAAGCATCTTTATATTTGAATGTAAATTCTCCGTTATCTGTAAATGTATGTGTATTACTATCTTTATTCATAATTTTTACATTTAGTTTTGTACCATCATTACTATTAATAATATATGGATTAATTGTTGCTACAACATCTTTATTTGTTTTTTGCGTAATGCTGTATGTCATATCACTCGCCATAATATTACTGTTTTCAAGATAATCAACTTTTATACTTTTATATGCTATATTACTTGCTTTATCTAAAAGTTTAAACTCATAGTCTCCACTTTCTTCAAAAGTATATTCCAAAGGATTTGCTTTTACTTGTTGTAACTTTCTTAAAGTTTCTTTCTCTTCTTCTTTTATAGTTACGCTATCTCCTTTTTCATCAAAAAACTCTTCAGTAGTTATCTTTCCGTTTTCTAATGTTGTTACATATGTATCAACACTTGAAACTTTTCCAGTTGTATTTTTGTAGATAATTTGTGTAGTATTTCCTTCTCCGTCTAATTTAATTGTTTTATATTCCTCACCTGAAGGATGTAAATATGTAATACTTATTATTTTTCCATCTTCTACTTCAATATAATTTATTTTGTTATTATCTTCATCTAATAAATATACATCTTCACTTATGCTATCTAATAATATAAATAATTTTTTATTTTGGTCTAACTCATATTCTACATCTGCTGTTGGACCCTCTTTATCAATCCAAGTTACGTTAGCTGTAGCTGTTCCTTTATTTCCGTTTTTATCTTGGAATTCAAATGTAAAACTTCCATTTTCATTAAATACATAAGTATCATTTCCGTTATTATTTGTAATTTCAATTTCTGTACTTGGATTAACAAGTTTTGCAATTACATATCCATTCGTTCTTTCCTTTGTGCTATAATATATTCCTGCTGTTGGAGTAGTTGTATCAATTTTAGTTACATCTTCATATAGGTTTACCATTGCTAATGATGCAAAAATATCATAAGTTTCGATTTCTAATTTTACATATTGTGCATATACACTTTCATTAAATGTAATATCCTTTAATTCACCATAGTTGGTACAATTTTCTATTCTTCCTGCTTCAGTCCAATTTTCGCCATCTTCACTTACATAAACTATTACATTTTTTATATCATCTGGATCATTTAATTTCTTTTGACCATTTACTATATATTTTGTTTGTATAAATTCTACTGCAGATACATATTTAGGTTGATCTAATTTTATTATTAAAAATGGTTTTATTTCTTGTTCTAAAACTGAATATCTAAAATCTGTATGCCACATTGTGTTTAGGTTTGCATCAATTGCATTTGGTGCATAAAAAGGTCTATTTCCATCAACTGATTGAGTTGAGTATTCTTCAACTGACAATTCTGCAACTTTAATATATTTTCTCGTATCTGGTTGATTATCTTCTGTAAATTCATACATTTCTGATGCAGGAGTTGCTAGTTTAGTTCCTGTAGGACCTTGTCTTATTTGTATAGTTTTGTTTCCTGTTAAATCTGGTTGAGCTACACTATATGAAGTCCATTCATCACTTTCATTATAACGCCATTGTGTTTCTAAATTAACACCTACAATTCGATTTTCTAAGTCATTAACATAATAATTATCTAACAATTTTTGTTCTTCAATATCAATTTTATATATATTATTATCTGTATAATCAGTTCCTACTATATGAACATAAATATCATTTTGTGCAGTAATTTTTGCTAATTCTTTTTTAGTTAACTGTAATTTATGTTGTTGGTCTGCTCCAAAATATACCTCTGTCCAAGTATTTTTTCCATCTAAGCTATAATCCCAACGAACTCCTGTATTATCAAAACGACTTGCTAATACAATTTTTCCTTCATCTATTCCATCAAATGAGAAAGTAGCAAGTGCAGTATCTGTTTGACCTAGTAAGTAATTAGCTACTGTTCTTGTAATACTTGGTTGTAATACTCTGTCAGTTGCTTCGTATGTTTTAGCATCATTTAATAATTTTGTTTCTAAAAGTACATATTTAAATGAATATTCTACTGTTGTAATTTTTTCACTAATTTGATCTAATAAATTTTTCATTGGTAGTGGGAATGGCATTAATGCTTCTCCTAATTCTTCTGCTAATTTATAATAATCTTCATCTGTTTTAGTGCTGTCAGCTTTATATGTATTTATTAATCCCCACCATGCGTCTATATTAATTTTTTGTACTTTTAATGCTTCTCTATATATTTCTTCTTGTTTTGCTAAATCTCCATCATATAATCGTGCTGTCATAATAATTTTTTCAGATTCTTCATAATTTTGATTGTCATTCATAGCCTCTTGTGCTAAAACAATATAAGTTGCAGCATAGCCGCTTACATAGCTATCGTTTCCCCAACCAAGTGGCATTCTTGTTCCTAACTTTTCTGATTTTCCTGATTGAGCCCAACCTGAAACATCATTGTCAATTGTCCAATATCCTTTACCATCTTCAGTTTTTCTATAATAAATAATTGCAGCATGCCCTGGTTGACCTATAACTGATGCTGGTGTACCATGAGCTGCACGGATATGGCAACCTAATTTTGAAATACCACCACAAACAGCTCCTGTTCCAAATTCATTTCTCATGCTCATCCATGCTTTATATACATGGTCATTCTCTGTACTATATGTTACACCATATTCAGAAAATATTTTTTCAAATTTTTCATCCCAATATTCCTTCATATTTGGGTCGTGGAATCTTGGATCTTCAAAATTTGGATATACATACGCAATATAAGTATGTGGTTGTAAATATTTTTCTTCTTCGTTTGGATGTTCATCTATTCTTTTTTGTGTATATTCATTAAACCAAATTAATTCCTCGTCGTCTGTAATATTGTTCATTACATAACGCATTTCTTCAACTGTTAGTGCCTCATACCATGGTGTTTGATCTTGTCTATCTGATACTTTAAATTTTCCTTCATCATATAATTTTTTGTATATTCTATAACGCTCTAAAGCATCTGATCTATTACTTGGATGATCTATTTGTGCCCAGTATCCAACCTTAGTTGCATGTGTTAAAGAAAGTGAAATTGCCATTTTCTTATATACTTCACCTTTTGTTAAATTTGGATACCATTTATTATGTGTTAGCTCTGTATTTGTAAAGTCATCTTTATATTTAGTGTAAAGTCTAGAAAGTTGTGTAATTGAATGATAATAACTTCCACCATCTGGTGCTCCACCTAATACATATAAGCGAAGATTGTTTATATCAGTCATTAACCATCTTACTGTTTCCATATTTTCTTCATTTTGATTTACAATGGCAAGTAACATATCATATCCAACATTATCAACAAACTCTCTTTGTAATAATGTTAATTCAGTAGCTTCTATTTTTTGTTGTAATACTTTATTTTGAGTATTTTCATCATATTGAGTTACTAAAGCTTCATTGTATTGATTTTTTAATATTTCATCATATTGTTCTACCGTTTTTATGAAATCTACATCTTCTGGTTTTGGTTCTACATATCCCTCTTTAAATAATTTTGCATTTGCATAAACAGAATGGTCTGATGCATTATTTCCATTATTATTACAACATAATTTTAAATATTTTGCACCTTTAATATCTATTGTTTTAAATAGTGCATCATTATCTCCTTTTAATACTGGTGGAATAGTTTCTGTTTTTAAATCCCAATGTGTTCCATCTTGTGATGTGTATATTGAGAATTTAACACCATTTCCATTACTTCCACGACTTTGATCTACACCTATGTATGTAGTAAATACATCAAAATTATATTTACTAATATCATAAACTAATACTGAATTAGCATGTGCAGATACTCCTTTTAAGAATGGTGTTTTCTTTCCATTTACAAGTAATGTAATCAATCCACCATTATACTGTGTTTCTAAGTTTCCATCTAATGTAATGCTTCCCCATTGTACTGATGATTGATCTTTTATATATTCAATATCAGACAAATATTTATACATACATTCTGATTCGTCATTTTCTGAATTATCATTTAATTCATCATTTTTTGGATTACTGTCTGAGTCTCCATTGGGTAATGTTTCTTCTACTTCAGTCTGTTTTTCTTCCATCTTCTCTGCATAACTTTGTGTGCTAATATTTAATTTTTCTACAACATTTTCTAGTAATAAAAATATTATTAACAATAAAATTAAACTAATTATTGTTTTTGATATTAATTTTCCTTTTTTGTGTTTTTTATTATTTTTCACCCAAAAATACCCCCTTTTTTGTAAAATACTCCATTTATATTTTACCATAAATTCATATCTATGTAAATATATTTGTTTGCAATTTCTTCTATGAAGGTTAGTCAATCATATGTCACACTTTCTTGAAAAATATATTCTTTGAGTACTCTATATTGTTACAAACGATTC
>CANRED010000022.1 GCA_947629555.1 uncultured Clostridia bacterium
AATTTATTGATATAAAAGTGAATTTATATTATCATATTATTTTTTTGTTTGCAAGTGTGCCTTCGGAGCATGGAACGGCGAGGGCGCCGTTCCCTACAACGTTTGCAGGTTGCTTTCTGTAAAACCCTTGTCCCCTTTATTTAAAGGGGATGTCACGTAGTGACAGGGGATTTTTTTGGTTTGTTGAAGACATAAAAAAAGAACCCTCAGTCACCTTTGGTGACAGCTCCAACGGAATGGCGAGGGCGCCGTTCCCTACATAAGGGAGCCAAGAGGGCATCGACTCGTTACCATTCGCACATGTTTGCAAAGCAAAATGCACATGTTTCGGAGTCACTTTTTTATATATAAATTTACCCCATGTTTCTTGCAAATTCTGCAATTATTGTTAAAATTCCCGTTCCTCCAAACATAAGAACTGCACCAATTACATAAGGAATTAATTGTTCTTTTATGGTAGCTTTATCATTTGTGCTACTAGTCATGTACTTTACACCTAATATTATTAAAAATATTATTCCACATGAAACTCCTATTACTTGAACTATGGCTAATATAGAGCCACCTGCAGAAAATACTTTTGAAGTTCCACTTGATTTATATATACCTGAATATGCATTAGTATCTATGTTTCCCGCGTATATACAATTTGGAATTACTGCTAAAAATATTAATATTATTAAAATACTTATTAACATTTTTTTCATAGGTATCACCTCGCTATATTAAAATAGATTATTTGTGCTGTCACAAATAATCTATTTTTTTCTAAAACATTATTTTTAATAAATTTTCTATTGTTGATTAAATGCAGTTCCAGCAAAGGTTTTAATTAATTGTAACAATCCACTTGCTCCAAATAATATTATAGCACCTACTACATATACAACTGCATTCTTTTTAATTTCTGCTTTATCATTTGGTGCTGAAGATATGTATTTAATTGCTAAAACAATAAGCATAATTACTGCTACTGCTACTGCAATAACTTGAACAACTCCAAGTATTTGTCCAGCAATAGTTTTTACATTGTCTGATGCCGTTGTTGTTGTTGGTGTTATATCGCCAGGTGATATTAAAAAATCATCGCTAGCATTAGGATCCTTGGCAAATACTGTTGAGCTCATGCATACTGTTAACATTAATATAGTTAACATTGCAGCTAATATTTTAATTGCTGTTTGTTTTTTCATAATAAGTTCCTCCTTTATTTGTTTAATTTTATTAATTTAAAACTCATTTATAAATTTATTATACAGTATTATTTTACAAATTGCAACATTTTTTTCTTTTTTTACCTTTTTTTGAATAAATCATACTTGAATTGTTTATATTTTTAGAATAATACTGTGCAATGAGTTCGTCTAATTCTATGCTAATTTGGTAAATAATATTATAATCTTTTTCATCTATTATGCTTTGGTTTAATTTTTCTCTTAATTTGCAAATTTCTTCATCTATCATAAAATCACCCTTTCTAATGAAACAATAATTTTATTTTTCATTTTGCATAATACATTTTTTGCTGTATTTACAATACCATATTTTTACAATTTGGTCAATAAAAAAACAGCATTTTTACTAGGTTTCGTACGTTATTTTTTTGCATTTTCCATCATCTATTTTTATTTTTTTGTATTTTATTTTTTTAAACCACAAAATAATACAAAATACTACAAATATTGCTATTGATAATATTTGTGATATTCTTAAATTAAATAGCATTAAACTGTCAGATCTTAAAGATTCTATAAAGGTTCTTGACAAAGAATATACTATTAAGTAAGTATATGTAACTTCGCCTTTTATTTTTCTTTTATTTTGTAGTTTTATTAGATATAAGAACAAAATAAATGTTATTATGGATTCATATATAAATGTTGGATGAACTTCTATATATTTTCCATTTTCTATTATTCCCATCCTCCATGGTAAATTTGTTTCTATTCCATAAGCCTCTATATTTACAAAGTTTCCCCATCTGCCTATTGCTTGTCCTAAAGCTAAATATGGAACTACATAATCTAATAAATTTAAAAAGTCTATGTTTTTGTGTTTACAGTATATATATACTACACTTACTCCTCCTATTATTCCTCCATATATAGCAAGGCCACCATTATTTATATTTAATATTTCCAATGGATTTTTTACGTAAATATCTAGACTAAATAAGCAATAATATAGTCTTGCACAGATTATAGATACTGGTATTATAAGCAGAAAACAATCTAGTATATTTTCAAATTTTATAGTATATAATCCATTTTTTCTTTTGCAGAAATATAAGGCTAATATAAATGCAAGGACTATAAAAATAGCATACCAATGTATGCTTATTTCTCCTATTTTTATTGCTATTTTTGAAATATTAAATTCCAATCCTAATCCTGGAAATTTAATTGTTTGCATATAGCCTCCTTATTTTATTGGGGTATGCCTTCGGAGCGTGGAACGACGAGGGCGTCGTTCCCTACAGTCGAGCGTGGAACGACGTTGGTCTGTTTCCTACAATGTGCGGGTCGTCGAGGACTCCGACCCCTACAATGGTTACCTTACAACGGATAAAATAGTTTGCTCTTCTTTAAACACGTCTTCTAATATTTTTTGAGCATATTCTTTTGTAACTTGTGTGTAATTTTCTATATAATCAAAACTGTTTATGCCTTTAAAATAATCTGCTACAAACATTTTTGAAATGTCTTCTATATTGTTATATGCCTTTACATATATTCCATACATCATTTTTTTGTTTCTGTTAAAATCTTCTTCATCTATTCCATTTTGTTTTAATCGTTCTATTTCTTCTAGAATTCTTGTTAATACTTTTTGGGGTTCGTTTGAAGCCCCAGAAATTAGTGCATAAGAATAAATTTTAGAAAATTCATATTCTGTTGAAAGCTCTTCTTGTAATATTCCCTCTTCATATAATTGCTTATATAATTTTGAACTTTTTCCTATAATGGTATTTAATAATATTTCTATGGCTATATGTTTTTTCACCATTTCTTCTGGTTTTTGTATATTATCTTCTTTTATTCCTATTACAAACATTGGAATACTTATATCCATTTTTGCTTCTATTTCTTTTTTTACTACTTCTTTTGGCTCTGATTCATATATCCTTTTAATCTCCCCTTGTTGATTATTTTGGGTTAATCTTTTTTTTACCTCTTGTACTATCTCATCCGGATTAAATTCTCCTGCAAAGAACATTACCATATTAGCAGGATTATAAAAAGTATTATAGCATTTATATAATATATCTTTATCTATTTTGTTCACTGTGTCTATTGTTCCTGCTACATCTATATTTATTGGTGTGTTTTTATACATTGCTTTTAGTGCATTCATATATACAAGCATTTCTGGATAATCATCATACATCATTATTTCTTGACCTATTATTCCCTTTTCCTTTTTTACATTCTCATCTGTAAAATATGGATTTTGTACATAGTTCATTAATTCATCTAGTGCAGGATAAAAATTATCTGTACATTCATATAAATATGCCGTATGGTCTGTAGTTGTATATGCATTTGGATTAACGCCTAGTGCTGTTAGTGTATCTAAACTATTTGTACCATTTTCTTGTTCGAATAATTTATGCTCTAGAAAATGTGCAACCCCATCTGGTACTTGTGTAGTTTCTACTTGTCCTGGTATTATAAATTTATTATCTATTGAGCCATAATTTGTAGCCCATATAACAAATTTTTTCTGTATGCCTTGTTTCGGAAATATCATTACTGTTAAGCCATTTTCTAGTTTTTCTATATATATTTTTTCTTTAACTATACTATTTTCTATAATTTGCATTGGTTTTCCTCCTTAAATTATTCACCAATATTTGTTTTGGGTATGCGTTTGGGGCACGGAACGACGGGGCGTCGTTCCCTACAATTTACAGAAATATATTTGAAAGTTCTTGTCCCCTTTATTTAAAGGGGATGTCACGTAGTGACAGGGGATTTTGTCGTTTGTTAAAGACATAAATTAGAACCCTCCGGCACTTCGTGCCACCTCCCTTGCATAAGGGAGGCAAGGGAACAATATGTTATTTCGTTAAAAAATATATTGTATTTACACTTATTTTATTTGCTGCATCTTGTATTTGCTCTTTTGTTACCGAATTTATTTGATTCATATATTCATCAAAATCTGGTTTTTCTCCAGACAATTCTTGAGATATAAAATATGTTATCTCTTCATCTTGTTCATCCTGTATTGCCTTTATTGCTGAAATAAAGGTCTTTTTTGCAGTGTCTATATCCTCATCTGTGAAATCACCTTTTTTCATATCTTCTAATTGATCATATATTATTGGTATTGCTTTATCATAATTATTTATTTCTATTCCGCATCTAATATATATGTTGTTTTTTTGTCTTACATATACTGAACGAGCTGAATATGCTAAGCTTGCTTTTTCTCTTACGTTTTGAAATAACTTTGATGTTGCAGTTGCACCTAAAATTGCGTTATATATTCCTAATACATACTTGTTATCATCATTAATATCTAGTCCTATTACTAATTTACCTTGGGTTACATTCATTTTTTCTTCTATTGTTTGTGGACGAGAATTTATTTCTGGAACGACCTTAGCGTCGTTTTCTACATTTTGTTTTTCTATTATATTTGCTCTTGGTGGCAATTTTTGTATATTGGGATTATTTTTTATTATATCTTTTATTTCGTCTTGATTATAGTCTCCTGATACATATATGTCTATTTTAGCTGTTTTTATAAGTTCTTGGTATTGATTATATAATTCTTCATCCGTAATTTTATCTATATCTTCTACATAGCCATATTTATATATTGAATATGGACTATCTTTATACATTTCATCTATACATCTTTCGAAAGAGTATTGATCTTTGTCATTTATTTTGCTTTCTATTATATTTTTTAAGTTTACTTTTTCTGTTTCTATATATTTTCTTACAAAGCTTCCATTTTCAGTTACTGGATTAAATATAATTTCTAATAACTGATTTATTGCTTCTTGTAATAATTTTTCTTTCTTAGGTATAAATTCATCATTTAGAACTTCTATATAAAATTTTAATAATTGATTATCTCCTATTTTTTCTATACCACAGTTAAATTCTGCTCCATACATTTCTTCTAATTTTTTATTTATTTCTTCTTGCGTTGGTAAAGATTTTGTACCTAATCTTAGTATTGAAGTTATTAGAGCATTTTTTGTAACTGTTTGTTTATTTAATGGAACTGTTAGAAATACTGTTACTAGATTTGTTTTATATTTTTTTGTATTTCGATAATGTACCTTTATTCCTTCTTTTATTGTTTCTGCAATATATTCCATGGTTTTCCTCCTTCAATTATTCAACAATATTTGTTTTGGGTGTGGCTTCGGAGCGTGGAACGACGAGAGCGTCGTTCCCTACAGTTAGTTATATCACACCATATTTTTTACGTCAATCAATTATACATCTTCTTTATGCGTTCTATTGCGCTTTTTTCTAGTCTTGATACTTGTGCTTGTGATATTCCAATCTCCTCTGCAACTTCCATTTGTGTTCTTCCATCGAAAAATCTCTTATTTACTATTACTTTTTCTCTATCATTTAATTTTTTCATTGCTTCTGCTATTGTTATATTTTCTGCCCATAATTCATCAGTATTTTTTACATCCTTTACTTGATCCATTATATAAATACTTTCCGTTCCATCATTATATACAGGCTCTTGCAAAGATAATGGATCTTGTATTGCATCTAAACTTAATACTATTTCTTCTTTTGGTATTCCTAATTCTTTTGATATCTCTTCTATTGACGGTTCTTTCTGATTTTGTTTTAATAATTTTTCTTTCACTTGTAACGCTTTATATGCCAAGTCTCTTATTGAACGACTTACTCTAATTGGATTATTATCTCTTAAATATCTCCTTATTTCTCCTATTATCATTGGAACTGCATAGGTACTAAATTGTACATTTAATGTTATATCAAAGTTATCTATTGCCTTTATTAGTCCCACACATCCTACTTGAAATAAGTCATCTCCACTTTCTCCTCTTCCATTAAATCTTTGTATAACACTTAATACCAGCCTTAAATTTCCTTGTATAAATCTTTCCCTTGCATCATTATCTCCATTTTTTATTTTAATAAAAAGTTCTTCTTTTTCTTTATTTGATAGCACAGGTAATTTTGCAGTATTTACACCGCATATTTCAACCTTGTTTATCAAATTAAAAAACCCCCTCTTAGAAATTTTATTGTTTACATTATTTCCAATTTAGGGGTTTTTATACAGTTATATGGTTTATCCGGTTTTACTCATTATGTCTTTTTTCATTTTTCCTATAATTCTTTTTTCTAATCTAGATATGTAGCTTTGTGATATTCCGAAGCATATCTGCAACTTCCTTTTGTGTTTTTTCGTTTCCACTTATATATCCAAATCTTAATTCCATTATGTTTCTTTCTCTATTGCTTAGTTTTTCTATAGAAGCTCTAAGTAGGCTTTTATCTACTTCATCTTCTATTCTTCTAGATGTTATGTCTGGCTCTGTTCCTAATAAATCTGATAAAAGTAATTCATTTCCATCTCCATCTTGATTTAATGGTTCATCTATTGATATTTCTCCTTTTATTTTGTTGCTTCTTCTTAGATACATTAATATTTCGTTTTCTATACACCTTGATGCATACGTTGCAAGTTTTATATTTTTACCTACATTAAACGTATTTATTGATTTCATTAGTCCTATTGTTCCTATAGATATTAAATCTTCTATTCCCACTCCGGTATTTTCAAATTTTTTGGCTATATAAACTACTAATCTTAAGTTTCTTTCTACTAAAGTTTGTCTTGCGTCATTATTATTTTGAGCTAACTTTTCTAGTAACTCCTCCTCTTCTTCTGGAGATAGCGGAGGCGGTAAAGTTTGACTACCTGCTATATAAAATATAGGCATTTGTTCTATTTCATCTTTATTCATATATTTAGCATATATTGTATTTATGCTATTTTTGAGTATTTGCAATATGTTCATTATTCTCCTCCTTTATGTACTTATTTTTTATTTGTGTGAAATTGCTGGAAGCTGTGCAATAATATGTTCCTCATTTATTATGTCTAAGCCTATTAATGCATTGTAACTGTTAGAAGTACTTAGTTTTTTGTTATATATTCCAACTATTGCACCTTCTATATTGTTTTCTTGTTCATCATATTCGACATATAAATCATCTACTTTTAAACCTAACAATAATCCATTTTCTTTACCAAGTGAAGTAAATGGAATTACTCTAAATTTCGATGCATATTCTTCTAATGTAACATTGTTGTAATCTCCATATATTATTTTTTCCAAATTATTTAAAATTTCTTCAGGTACTATGTCTAGTAGTTCTTGTTTTTCTACAACAACTACTGGGCAACCTGATAATGGCTCCCTTAACAAATTTCCTGTATCTATCATAGCTATTATAGTTTTCATTTTATCTTTAAGTTTTATTGTTACTTTGCAAAACATATCTTTTTTTGATAATCTCTTTTTAAAGTTTTTAAATGCGATAGTCATGATAATGAAACCAACTATTACACCCGTTAATACAATTTTAATTGGATATGTACCTATTAATACTCCATTTTTTATTAGTATTTCCTGAGGTTTTACGAAATATAACAGTGCAAAGGCAACTCCTCCAAACGTAAATGAAGTTAAATAAAATAATACTAATTCTTTTAATAATGCTTTTATGTTTTTTGGATTATATGCAATATGTACCATACACACTGATAATAATATTTTTAATATTATATTTGAGAATACTTTTGCTATTGATAGATAAACAACTACAGCATATATACTTCCTATAAAACTTGATAATAGTATTCTAATTATGCTTATTGTGTTTTTATTTATTAAAGCTGTTGCTAGTAGTATTATGCAATTTATGCACAAATTTTCTAAAAATATAATATCTAAATATACTGTCAAGGCATCACCTCTTTTTTGTGTATTTCTTTGGAGTCGGGTTGCATGGCATAAGCAATCCCTACAATTTGCAATACATTTTGCAATACATTTATTCATTTCAAAATGAATCATATTTTATTTTTTATGTAGCTATTATTATAACTTGTATTAAGTTAATTTTCTGTCATTTCTTAGGGGCGAAAAAAAGAAATAATCTACAAATTTAGATTATTTCTTTTTTTTTATATATTTTTATTTTATTATATTTTATTTTAACCCTTTATTTTTTCTTAGGAATGATGGCACATCTAAATCATTTTGTGAAGACATTGTTTCTTGAGGAGTTGGTATTGAGTTTATTTTTTTATTCCATGTATTATTTACTAAATTTTCAACTCCTATTGTTGTTATTGGTGTTTCTTTTTCAAATCCTGTTGCAATAACTGTAATTGTTATATCCTCTCCTAAAGATTCATCTATTACTGCACCAAATATAATGTTTGCTTCTGGGTCTACACTTCTTTGAACAAGTTCTGCTGCTGTATTTGCTTCATGTAATCCTAAATCGCTTCCACCTGTTATATTGATAATTACTCCTCTTGCTCCTTCTATTGAACTTTCTAATAATGGATTTTGTATAGCTTGTTTTGCAGCATCTTCTGCTCTATTTTCTCCACTTGCTCTACCAATTCCCATATGAGCAATACCTGTATTTAACATTATAGTTTTAACATCTGCAAAATCTAAGTTTACAAGTCCTGGAACTGCTATTAAGTCTGATATACCTTGTACACCTTGTCTTAATACGTCATCTGCCATTTTAAAGGCTTCTACTATTGATGTTTTTCTATCTATTATTTGTAGTAATTTATCATTTGGTATTACAACTAATGTATCAACTTTTGCTTTTAATGATTCTATTCCACGTTCTGCTTGTCCTAATCTTTTCTTTCCTTCAAATGTGAATGGTTTTGTTACAACACCTATTGTTAGTATTCCCATTTCTTTTGCTGCTGCTGCAACTATTGGGGCTGCTCCTGTTCCTGTTCCTCCGCCCATTCCAGCTGTAACGAATACCATGTCTGCTCCTCTTAAAGCTTCTGCTATTTCTGCTTTACTTTCTTCAGCTGCTTGTGCTCCAATGTCTGGATTTGCTCCTGCTCCTAATCCTCTTGTTAATTTTTCTCCTATTTGGATTTTTGTGTTTGCTTTTGATGTTATTAATGTTTGTCTATCTGTATTTACTGCTATGAAGTCTACTCCTCTTATTCCTGAGTCTACCATTCTGTTTACAGCATTATTTCCTGCTCCACCTACTCCTATAACTTTTATTGTCGCTGAACCATCCATCATTGTTAAATTCATGTCATCATTTTCTACCATTAGTTTTTCCTCCCTTAATAACTTTTATAATATATATTTTTTAAAATTAATAACATTGTGTAAGATGTGTTTGTTCCTTTGTAAATACATTAGAATCCTCCATCACCTTAAGTGCCAATTCCTACGGAACAACAAGTGCGTCGTTCCCTACAATTAATAAATTGAAAACACATTTATGTATAGAAGAATTCTTTTATTTTTTCTATTGCATTTTTTATAAAACTTTCGTCTGATTTTGCATCTATACTGCTTGATACTGTTCTTGCAAATGGTCTTGCTGCTATGTACCTTACTAGTGAATAGCTTGATCTAAAACTTGGTTTAATTGTGCTTATTAATCTACCTGTAGCTATTTTTACTGGTATATTTAATATTATCTTTCCAGCTACATCACTTTTATTGATGTTTGTTATTCCTTGTCCTGTTAACACTACATTATTTATTCTTGGTTTTATACCTTGATTTGTTATATCTTTGTTTACTAATGAAAATATTTCTTCAATTCTAGCTTCTATTATCTCTATTAATTCAGAACTTTTTATTGTTTGTTGCTTATCGTCACCTTTAAAGGTGTTTAAAATAATATCATTATCATTATCTATAAATGATTTTAACGCTAATCCATATTGTTTCTTTAATTTATCTGCCTCTTCATCTGATATATTTAATACCATTGCTATATCATTTGTTATATTATCTCCACCTAATGGTATTGTGTTAGTATATATAAATGAATTTCCTTCAAAAACACCTATATCTGTATTTCCTGCACCTATATCTAATATCATTATATTATCAGTTAATTCGTTTTTATCTAATATAACATTTCTTTCTGCAAGTGTGTTTGGAACCATTCCATCAATTTCTAATCCTGCTTTTTTGAAAATTGATGTTAATTGCCTTACATATTCTTTTTCTGCCAACATTACTTGAGCTTTTAATGTAAAGTTTGCACTTAAATTTCCTACTGGATCTTCTACAATTTTTCCATTGTCTAAAATAAACTGATCTGTTACTATATCTATTAATACCTTATCTTCTGGAATATCGATATCTCTAACTTGCATTATAGCTGAATTAACATCTTTTGTTGATATTCCTGCATACTTGTCCTTTACTTCTTTAACAACACTATTTTGTACTATTGTTACATATTTACCTGGTATTGTTACGTATGCAGAATTAATTTTCAAGTTTTCATTTTTTTCAACGTCGTCTATTACTTTGTTAATGCTTAGGGATATTTCTTCTTCGTTTATTATTTTGCCTTTTTTTATTCCAAAGCATTTATAATCAGCAGTGGAAATTAATTCAACTTGATTAAAGCTATTAACTTCTCCAACTACTGCACTTACTTTAGATGTACCGATATCAATACCTACAATTATATCTCCTATAGCCAATGCAATTCCTCCATTTTTTCATAGTCTAGAAAGTTTCATTGTAATGAAAGACTTTCCGTAGAAAATATTATTTCAAATATTATTTTAATTCTTGATAAGAATATTATATTTTGTAAAAAAAGTCAATAGGTTTTGTAATATTTTTGTAATAAATTTGTAATATTGACGTAATAAAATATTTTACCATTTTTTATGCACAATAAAAGGTGCCTTTATAGCACCTTCACATATTTTTTTATATAATTTATTCTGCTTTTTCTTTATTTCTATTCACCCATTTATCTATATAGTGTCTTCTTATTATTGCAAGATTTGTAAACATTCTTCCTACAAAAACAACTATTGCGGCTAAGTATATATCTACATTCAACTTTTCCCCCAAGAATGTAAGTAATATTGATAATATTGCATTTCCGAAGAATCCAGAAACAAAAATTACCATATCAAATTTTCCTTTTATTGTTGATGCAATTCCTCCAAAAACTGAATCTAATGCTGCAACTATTGCAATTGCTAAATATCCTGAATATGTATAAGATATTATTGGTGCATTCATTCCTATTAGTGCACCTACTGCACAACCAATTATTATAGCTATTAAAACCACTATATTTTCCTCCTTTTATATGTTTTATAAATTTACGAATTTATACTGCGCGCGCTTTTAAAATTTAAATCTCCAGTATATTCGTTTATTGTTATATTATTTTTTCTTTCTAATGTTACGGTTATATTGTATTCTATTTTTTGCTTATCTATATATCCATATTGCTTTTTAGATAACCCGCTCTCTAGATATGTTGGATTACCTATTGCTTTTACTTCATACGGAGAGACAATTCTTTCACCATTTATCGTTATAAATTCTCCACCAACATCTGATATGTAAGAATCATATACTATTCTTTCACCATTTATAGAAATTGCTTCTGCTCCTGCCAATTTTAACTCATTTACTAATTCCAACAAATTATTTGCATATACTTTTGAGTTTTGTCTATCTTCTAATCTTACTACAACTCCACTACCCGAAACACTTTTTAAGCCAGCTAAAGCCTTTAACTGATCTAGTTCATTAGTTAATAATTCAGATATTTTTCTATTGTTGTCTGCATTTTCATTAAACTCAGCAATTTTTAAATTTATATCTTCTAATTCTTTAACTTTGTCTTCATATTTTGTTTTCGAAGTATTTATTTCATTTCTTAAATCTTTTTCTTGCATATTTTCCAATGCTGTTATATCTATTCTGCTGATAGTTTTAAACTGCATAAACATTACTGAAACTAATACTACACATATTAATCCTATTATTACTGTCATTGTTGTTTTACCTTTCACGTTTTTACCTCCTAATTTATATAATCATGTAAATACACTCCTGTATATTTGTTTATAGTTATTTCATTTGATTGTTCTATTTCTACAATAACTCCTGCATTTTTTAAAACTTCTAAATATCCGCCGGTTCGTATCATTTGATAATATAATACTTCTGGGAACCCGATTGCTTTTATTGTAATTGGAACTCCTATCATTTCTCCATTTACTCTAATAATATTTCCATCACATATTATTCCAGTTGCTGATACTATTCTCTGACCATTTATTGATATTGCATCTGCACCTATATTAAACAATTCATTTACAATAGCCCTTAAATCACCATCATGAACTATGAAATCACTTATGTTTAACACTTCATCTTGCGCAACATCTCTATTGTCATCTAATTTTATTATAACTCCAGAGCCTTTTACATCAGTATAACCTAGAAGTTCATTTATTTGCTTTATTTGTTCTTCTTTTTCTGCATTTCCTTCATTGTTAGCTACAGCTTGTGATCTTATTTGATTTAACTCTGACTCAGCTTTCTCTAATTCTTTAAGTACATTATTGTAATTTTCTCTTACACTTAATACTTCATCTCTTAATTTATCATTTCCTGAATATGTTTTACCAACCTCTTTTTCAGCATCTTGTATCGTTTTCATTTGTACACATATTGCAATGGTAAGTATAAAACATACTATCCCTAGCACTATTGCAACCTTCGATCTTTTCATAGTTCACATTCCTTCCTATACTTTTTCTCTAAAATAAGGCTTCGGTTTAGGCTCTTTTGTAGATAAATCTCCGTCTATAAATATTTCTCCCTCTTTACCTGTTTCCCCTTCTATTATTCTTTTTAAATATAGTATTCTCATATTGGCATTTGAGCCATCTCCTAAGTGTGCTATCTTTCTTTCAGTATCTAAATTTAACTTTATATCATTAATATCAGACATATCAATAGCCGTAATATATGTAAGTACATTATTATTTCTTGCAGCTTCAAGTATTTTGCTGATTGTATGTATTTTTTCACAATCCTCGTCTAATAATTTTTTTGTATTATTAAAATCTATTATACTATCTATTGGTGTTACATATCCGTTTAATATTGGAAGTTGTAGTGCTTCAGTTGATATTTCTAATATATATCCATTTGAATCTATATAAACATTTCCATTAGCAATTTGTATTATGTATTGAGGTTTCCTTTCAGTTATTACTATTTTTATTGTACTTGGTAATTCTCTAATAATAGTAGCTGTTTCAACATAAGTATTTTCTTGTATCCTTTGGATAGTTTCTGATGTTCTTATTTTAAAAGTATTTTCATTTATTTTTATTTGCGACAAGCTAATAACTTCTTCATTAACTACCTTCTCAGTTCCTTCAACAATTATTTGTTTTACATTAAATAGAGGAGATAATAGGAATAATATTACTATACCTACTAATATTATAGCAAGGCTTGTCCATTTTAATATCTTTAGTTTTATCTTATTTTGTTTAGGCTGTTTTACATTTTGTTTATTATTTTGCTTTTTTTGCGTATTAGATGTATTTTTTTGCTTTTTTATTTGACTTTGCTTTTTGTTATTTTTCTTAGGCTCTTTTTTTTCTGGTTTTGGAGTTAAACCAATTATTATCTCATTATCTAAATTAATAACATCATCTTTCTTAACTGTTTTTTTAGGTAAATTATTATTTTTCTTTCGTTTTTGCTTTTTTATATTGTCATTATTATTCAAATATAATAAATCTACTGTTTTTTCATTAGTTTTTTTGGACATATTTTAAACCTCCATCTATTATTTTGTTGATTCAAAAATTCTGTAATTTTTCTTATACACGTCCTACTTTTTATCGTGCTATGAGGGTTGCATATTCTGCATCCCTCTACATCTGCACAATATTTTATTTATGCTAAAGTAATTTTTGCACCTAATAAAGATAGCTTTTTATCTAGTTTTTCATATCCTCTTAATATATATTCTATGTTATTTACTGTTGTTTTTCCCTTTGCCGCAAGACCAGCAATTACTAATGCTGCCCCTCCTCTTAAATCTGTTGAATTTACATTTGCTCCAGAGAATCTTCTTATTCCCTTTATAACTGCTGTTTTTCCCTCTACTGTGATTTTGGCTCCCATCCTTTTTAATTCATTTGTATATTTATATCTATTTTCAAATATGTTTTCTACTATAATTGATGTACCTTTGCTTACCGCTAATACAGCAACAAATATTGATTGCATATCTGTTGGAAATCCTGGGTATGGCATT
The DNA here is from genome assembly GCA_947629555.1 of uncultured Clostridia bacterium. GTDB lineage: Bacteria > Bacillota > Clostridia > TANB77 > CAG-508 > CAKPQL01. The sequence goes on from CANRED010000022.1 coordinate 14,367, forward strand.
GTTTTTATATCTACTGCTTTTAACTTTTTAGGAGCTTCCAATTTTATAAAACATTTTTGTGTTTCTATTTTACATCCACATTCTTCTAATTTATGCAAAATTGGTGTTAAATGGCTTGGATTTACATTATTTAATTTTATCTTTCCACCAGTTATAGCACCAGCACATAAAAATGTTCCAGCTTCTATTCTGTCTGGCATTATAGTATAGCTAACTTCTTTTAAGTTTTTAACTCCAGTTATTTGTACTATATTTGTTCCAGCACCTTTTATTTTTGCACCCATTTTATTTAACATGTTCTGTAAATCAACTATTTCAGGCTCCATCGCAGCATTTGTAATTATAGTTTCGCCCTCTGCTAAAACTGAAGCTAACATTATATTTTCTGTTGCTCCTACACTTGGAAAATCTAATTGTATGGTGTTTCCTATAATCTTTTCACATTTACATTTAATATATCCTGATTCTTCTTCTACTTCTATACCTAATCTCCTAAATCCTGTTAAATGTAAATCTATTGGTCTAGATCCAATATCGCATCCTCCTGGATATGATATTTTTGTATTTTTAAATCTTCCTACTATTGCTCCAGCAAGGACTACAGAAGATCTCATCTGTCTCATTAATTCTTCTGGTATTTCTGTTTTATCCATTTTTCTTGAGTCAATAATTATTTTATCACTTTTCTTAGTAACTTTGCAACCCAAAATCTTTAATATTTCAAGTGTTATTTGCGTATCATGTATATTGGGAACATTATATAGCCTTGTAATATTACTGTTTAGTATACTTGCAGCAATTATTGGTAAGGATGCGTTTTTTGATCCAGATATATTTACTTCACCCTCTAATTTATTTCCACCCTCTATTATGTAACTTGACATTTGTATTTTCACCCTTTCATAATTTGTTTACGCTATATATTATGTTTAATTTACAGAAAAGGTGAATAGGTTTTACAGAAGGCATTTGATTACCTGCTGTACAATTATTTTGGGTATGTCCCAGTGATGAAAAAAAGTGCCTTTTGCAAAATCCTTGTCCTATTTGTGTAGGGAACGACGCCCCCGTCGTTCCACACAGTGGATAAACAAATGTATTCCACAAAATCCTTGTCCCCTTTATCTAAAGGGGATGTCACGTAGTGACAGGGGATTGGTTTTTGCTTGAAGACATGTATAGAACCCTCCGGCGCTTCGCGCCACCTCCCTTACATAAGGGAGGCAAGGGTTATGTATGCAATTTCATTCGGCATATTGGGTATGCCTTCGAAGCAGGAACGACGAAGGCGTCGTTCCCTACAACAATGTTGTATGTAATTTTTTGATGTTATATTAAAAGGAGCACTTAAACGTGCTCCTTTTATATTATCTTTATCCTGCAATCTCTGAAAAATATTCATTTATTCTTGTTATTAGTTCCTCTTTTGCTTGTTCCATTGTCATTCCTTCTAATTGTGCTCCCGCTAGTGTTATATGTCCTCCGCCTCCGAAGTTTCTCTAATATAACTTGTACATTTATATCTCCTATTGAACGTCCACTTATACATATTTTATCTCCTGTATTTCCTATTACAAATGATGCTGTTATATCACTTATTGTCAATAATTCATCTGCTGCCTTAGCACATATTAGTCCTGCATTTTTATCTTCTACTTCATATTGTGATATTCCAATGCTTTCATTAATTATTTCTGCATTTTTTACTATTTCTGCTATTACTTTGTAGTTTTCTAAACTGCTTTGGAACCATTTTTTTACTTTTATTATATCTACACCAAATTTTCTTAAATATGCTGCTGCTTCAAAAGTTCTAACACCTGTTTTAAAAGTAAAGTTTTTAGTATCCATCATTATTCCTGCATATAAACTTTCGGTTTCTATTTTTTCTAAAGTTACTGGATTTTCTGCATATTGTAATATCTCTGTTACTAACTCTGATGCAGAAGAAGCATATACCTCATGGAAGGTTAATATTGAACTCTCTATGAAATCAGTTGATCTTCTGTGGTGATCTATTACAACTATTTTTTCTGTTTCTTCTAATAACTCTGGTATTTCTACATATGAATACTTATGAGTATCTACTATAACTAATAATGTTTCTGGTGATATTTTGGCTAATGCTTGATTTTTATCTATTATTACATCTTTGTATTCTTCTTCTTTTTCTATTGTCTCCGCAAAATTTTCCAAATTTACGCTTACTGAATTATTTATAATATATACTTCTTTTCCTAAAGATTTTGCTAATCTGTATATACCTAAGCTTGCACCTACACAGTCCATATCTGGGTTTACATGTCCCATTACCATTACATTCTTCGAACTTTGCATTAATTTTTCTAATGCATTTGCTATTGTTCTAGCTTTTACTTTTGTTCTCTTTTCTACTTCTTGTGTTCTACCTCCATAGAAAATATATTTTCCATCTTTTCTTACAACAGCTTGGTCTCCGCCTCTACCTAAAACTATATCTACTGCTTCCATAGCAGATTTATATTTTTCGTAATTTGATTCCCCATCTGTTGATATTGCTATACTTACAGTTAATGGCATATCCATATCTATTTTAATTTCTTTTACTGTATCTAATATATTAAATTTTCCATTTTCTATTTCGTCTAAATATTTTTGCTCAAATACATACACAAATGTATCTCTTTCTGTTTTAACCATTATTCCACCTGTAGTTGCCGCCCAGTCATACATCATTTTTTCTATTGCTGCAATCATTTGTGGTCTTTCTTCTGCCGCTACTCTTTGTAGTATTTCCTCATAGTTATCTATCATTAATATTCCTATACAGGTTTTTGCTTCATTATATGCTACTTCTAAATTTATATTTTCTGTAATATCTAGAAAATATAATGTCATCATATATTCTACTTCTTGTTTTTTGTTAGGCTTACTTTTAATATATTCACCAATAATATGATATATTTTTTCTCCTATTTGCATTTGCTTATCTATTGGCTTATTTTCTTCATTTTCTATAGATATTTTCACTTCTTTTGATATTTCATCTAAATAAGTGTTTATATCTATGTTAGCAAATTCCTTATTAAAATTTGCGCTTTTCCAAATTATATTTCCGTCTGTTTCTAGTATAACTAATGGAAAAGGTGAATTTATTAAAGTATTTTTTGCTGCTGTATCTACATTTATAGTTAAGTCCTCTATATGCTTTGATAATTCGCCTATTCGTTTACTATTAATCCATAAAGTATATCCTAATAATAATATATATAATATTACAGCTGGTAAAATTAAAGCATCTTCGTACATACATAATATTATTAAAAGGATTGCAATTACTGCCAAATACACTTTTGTTTTAGACTCTATCTTTTTTATTATTCTTTTGTTATTATTCGACATAAAAAAATTTCTCCTTTTTTATCATAGGTATATTAATTTTACAATTCTTTGAAGCTTTTGTCAATATTATGCTTATTCAATTTTGTTTGTAAATACATTAGAACATATCAGTAAATTAGGTATGCCTCCTAAGTTGCTGGTAGATGTGAGCATGGGCCCCTATAATACTGTTTTCCTGCGCTAGGGAAATGGCTTATTGTTGTAAATGTGAATACATTCCAATCATGCTAAAGAAATAATCTTTTATATCTTTCTTTCTTACTTCTTCATTAGCCAATATATCTATTTTATCTATTAACTTATCATTTATTTTTATTTCCAAATATCCTAAATTTGTATTTTCTAATAATGGCGCTTCTGTATAATTTATAGCCTGTATATCTATTTTTATATTTTCTTTATCTTCCTTTTTTATAGGATATATTGTATACTTTTGTTCACCTAATTTTATTCCAACATCATTTTTTATACCTTTATTAATTTCAATTTTGTATGTTTCTTTCCATTTTTCAAATTCTTCATTTACCAATTTAGCTATATCTATTTGCTCGTAGTTCTGATATGTATATTCTATTAATTTCATAGAATCTGTTGTTCTAATCTTTTTCGTATCTGCACCTAAAACCACTGTTATTATATTAAAATCATTTCTTAATGTTGAAGTTACTAAACACCTTAATGCATTATTAGTAAATCCAGTTTTTACCCCATTCACTCCTTGCAAATATCCCAGTAATTCATTGGTATTACTTAAATCTTTAGGCGTACCATTTATTGTTACTGTATAGTTTTTTGTATTTACTACCTTTGCAAATTGTGGATTATTTAATGCATAATCTGTAAGTACTGCTAATTCATAAGCAGTTGTATGATGACCATTTTCATCTAATCCATGTGGTGTAACAAAACTTGTATTTTTTAAACCCAATTCTTGAGCTTTTTTATTCATCATTACTGCAAAACCTTCTACGCTTCCGCCTACTGTTTCTGCAATTTGAACAGCTGCATCATTACCAGAACATAGCATTAAACCATATAGTAAATCGTTTAATGTTATTTTGTCTCCAGTTTTTAATCCTAATCTTGACCCTCCAGTATTTGCAGCTTTCTTTGATACTTCAACTGTTTGAGATAAATCTGTAACATTTTCTAAAAGAATAGTTGCTGTCATTATTTTAGTAGTACTTGCCATTGCTCTAACATCATTTTCATTTTTCCCATATATAACAGTTTTAGACTTCCTATCAAAAACAACTACTGCTCTTGAATATGTTTGCGGAACTTTAGTTAAATCTGCTGAAGCCTGCATTACTTCTTGTTGTATTTCATTAAAATACCTTAACTCCTCAGCCGCTTCTTCTGCATTAAATGCAAACACATTAATTGTTGTAGTAACTAAAAGTACAAATAATATAAATGAATATCTTATTTTTTTCATATTAAAAATCACCTTTTTAATTATATTTAAAAAGGTGATTTTTAATACTATTTTTCAACAATTATTCGCTATAAGCTTTCATTGTTAACCATGACTTTAGCTCAATAACTCATATACTCTATATAGTATAATCTTTTATTTCTTTTTGTATTTTTTCTATAAATTGTTCTTGTGACATTTGTCCTATATCTCCGTCTTTTCTTGAACGAACACCTACTGCTTTTGCTTCTACTTCCTTGTCTCCAATAATTAGCATATATGGTACTTTTTGAAGTTGTGCCTCACGAATTTTATATCCTATTTTTTCGTTTCTTTCATCTAATTCTACTCGTATTCCTTGTTCTAATAATTTTTCTTGTAACTCTTTTGCGTAATTTATATGTGCTTCTGATATTGTTAATATTTTTGCTTGTACAGGGGCTAACCATACTGGGAATGCTCCTGCAAAATGTTCTGTTAATATTCCAATAAATCTTTCAAATGAACCAAATATTGCTCTGTGTACCATAATTGGTGTTTTCTTTTCTCCATTGCTATCTATATATGAAAGATTAAATCTTTGTGGTAATTGGAAATCTAATTGAACTGTTCCCATTTGCCATTCTCTACCTAAGCAATCCTTCATTTTTATATCTATTTTTGGTCCGTAAAAAGCTCCATCTCCTTCATTTATTCTGTATTCATCTTTACCACATATTTCGTCTAACACTTTTCTTAAATCTGCTTCTGCTTTATTCCAAGTTTCTATTTCTCCCATGTAATCGTCTGGTCTTGTAGATAATGTTAGTTTATATTCTAGTCCAAATATTCCATAAAATTTACTTGCTATTTCTATAATATCTTTTATTTCACTACCAATTTGATCCTCCGTAATGTAGTTGTGTGAATCATCTTGTCTAAACATTCTTACTCTAAATAATCCGTTTAATTGGCCTGATTTTTCATTTCTGTGTATAACATCAACATCATTAAAACGAAGTGGTAAATCTTTGTAACTTCTTAGCTTAGATTGATATACTTTTATAGAGTTCGGACAATTCATTGGCTTTAGGGCTTGCTCGTTTCCATCTATATCTGTTAACACAAACATATCTTCTTTGTAGTGATCCCAATGTCCTGATGTTTTCCATAACACACTACTATTTAATTGTGGTCCAGAAAACTCTTGGTAACCTCTTTTTTCATGCTCTTTTCTCCAAAATTCTATTAATGTATTTAACATTTTAAATCCCTTTGGTAACCAATATGCCATACCTGGAGCAGTTTCATCAAAGAAGAATAAATCTAATTCTTTTCCTAATTTTCTATGATCTCTCTTTTTAGCTTCTTCGATTAAATTGATGTACTCATCTAATTCACTTGATTTTGGAAAAGATATACCATATATTCTTTGTAACATTTTATTGTTTTCATTTCCTCTCCAATATGCCCCAGATGAAGTTAATAATTTTATTGCTTTTACTTTTCCTGTGCTCATTAAATGTGGTCCTGCACAAAGGTCTGTAAAATCTCCTTGTTTGTAGAATGATATTTCCTCACCTTCTGGCAAATCTTCTATTAATTCCACTTTATAAGGTTCTTGTTTTTCTTTCATAAATTTTATTGCTTCGTCTCTTGGAAGAGTAAATCTTTCTATACTTATATCTTCTTTGATAATCTTTTTCATTTCGTCTTCTAATGCCTTTAAATCTTCTTCTGAAAAAGGTTTATCTGTATCAAAATCATAGTAGAAGCCATTATCTATTGATGGACCTATTGCAAGTTTTATTTCTGGATGTAATCTTTTAACTGCTTGTGCTAAAATATGTGATGTTGTATGCCAATATGCTTTCTTTCCATCTAATACATCAAAAGTTAGAATATTCAAATTACAATCTTTCGTTAATTCATATCTTAAATCTTTTACCTCATTATCAACCATTCCTGCTGTTGCAACTCTGGCTAATCCTTCACTAATTTTTTTTGCCACATCTAATACTGTTGTTTTTGGCTCTACTTCTAAAACTGAACCATCTTTTAAAGTAACTTTTATCATAAAAACCTCCTTATTATGTGTTTATTTAAAACAAAAAATGCACCCTATAGACAAATGCGTTTTTTGCCTATAGGGGTGCATATACACGGTTCCACCCTATTTTTTACTTAATTAAATGATTATATCGTAAATCAACGGTGGCTTTCGCCACAAACTCCAGAGTAGTTTTCAAAGTAGACTTGCTTAAGATTAGCTTTCAGCCCATGACTAATCCTCTCTTGTAAAGTTTTTACTTTTACTCTTCTCTATCAACGTCTTAAATATTATATTATATATTTTTTAAAATTGCAATTAGTTTTGGAAAAATTGATGTTTTTTTAACGCGTCCCCAAAGTGCATAACTTCTATCTATATGTTACAGAAGATGTACCACAACCACTAAACATATTTCTTGTATTTGTTGCTAATTTCCAAGTTGCACGTGATACATATATGGTTTTTAGTTTTGTACAATGATAAAACATATTCTGCATAGTTGTTACATTGCTTGTATCAAAACTTGTTAGATTCAATGTAGTTAGTCCACTACAACTCTGAAACATACAACTCATATTTGTTACATTATGTGTATCAAATTGACTTACATCTAGTGTACTTAATTTGCTACAGTTACCAAACATATAATTCATATCTTCTACATTATGTGTATCAAATTGACTTACATCTAATGACTTTAGTCCAGTACAATTATCAAACATATCCTCCATATTTGTTACATTTTGTGTATCGAATTGACTTAAATCTAGTGTATCTAATCCACTACAGTAATAAAACATATAGTCCATCTTTGTTACATTGTGCGTATCGAATTGACTTAAATCTAGTGTATCTAATCCACTACAGTAATAAAACATACTACTCATAGTTGTTACATTTTGTGTATCAAATTGACTTAAATCTAGTGTACTTAATCCGCTGCAGTGACTAAACATACTACTCATAGTTGTTACATTTTGTGTATCAAATTGACTTAAATCTAGTGTACTTAATCCGCTGCAGTGAC
>CANRED010000023.1 GCA_947629555.1 uncultured Clostridia bacterium
TTTCATTATCAATGTACTAAAAAAAATTTAAATATTTTTAAAATTTATCTTGACATATTACCAGATGTCTTTCTATTCTGTAGCTGTAAAGTTTTCTTCTTTTGCATTATCCCCTTCTTTTATTAGTATTGTTATCTTTTTTTCAGCTTCTTCTAATATTTGAGTACATTTTTTTGATAATGCCATTCCTTCTTCAAATTTTTTTACAGATTCATCTAAATTTAAATCTCCCTTTTCTAATTCTTGAACTATTTGTTCTAAACTCTTAATTGCTACTTCAAAATTTAAATTTTCGTCCATATTTCCTCCTCATTAATATATCGTTTCACAAGTATTTGTATTTATATTTATCTTATATTGTACTAATTCTTTAGTAGTTGATTCTTCACGTACTGATATTAAGTAATTTCCATTACCATCTATGTCATCATAACTATAATATACCTGTGTATCTACACCAAGTTTTTCCCATGTTTGTTTAGCCATACTTTTTGCATATTCTATTTTTTGCTGTGTATTCATTTTTGAAACATTTACACTTGGTTCAGGAGAAGCAGTAGGTTCTTCTGTTGGTTCCGTTGGCTCTGGTGACTCTGTTGGCTCTTCTGTTGGAATAGGTGATTCAGTTGATTTAGCTGTAGGTTCACTAGTTGGAGTAGTAGTAGTTTGTTGTGAATTACCTTTTCCTAAATTCATTCCAGTAAGTACTGCTAATACTACTATTAATATGATTACCAGTATTACTATTATTGCTTTTTTATTCATTTATATAACCTCCTTTATTCTTTTATTATTATAAAAGCTAATTATAGAATATTAGCAATTTTTTCTCCATCCGTAAATTTTAATTTTATTTTATCATTTGTATTTAAATCTTTTGCACTTTTTATGATTTTATTTTCGTGTTCTGCTATACAATATCCCCTTGTTAAAGTTTTTAATGGGCTTAAAGTATCTAACTTTGATATTGTTTCTATCGATGCAGCTTTTGCATCTTTTAATTTACTTATAATTATATTTTGCAAAGTTTTTACAAGCATATCAACATTTATATATTGTTCATTTATTTTTTGATATGGTTCTTTAAATACTCTTGATGCTATACATTTTTCATATCTTAATTTCATATACTCTATTTTCTTTTTTAATGCAATTTTATATCTTCTATTATATGTTTCCAATCTTAATTTTAGTTCTCCTACGTCTGCTTGTGCAAGCTCAGCAGCTGCTGAAGGTGTTGGAGCTCTTAAATCTGCTACAAAATCTGCTATTGTAAAATCTGTTTCATGTCCTACTGCAGATATTATAGGTATATCTGAGTTATATATAGCATTTGCTACTATTTCTTCATTAAACGGCCACAAATCTTCTAATGAACCTCCACCTCTTGCAATTATTAGGACATCAGCTAATTTGTTTCTATTCATATAATCAATTGCATCTGCAATTTTTTCTGCTGCACCTTCTCCTTGTACGGGAACTGGTAATAATCTTATATGTACATTTGGATTTCTTCTAGTTGAAACGTTTATTATATCTCTAATTACAGCACCAGTTTTAGATGTAAGTACACCTATTGTTTTTGGCATGTATGGTATTTTTTTCTTATGAGCTATATCAAAATAACCTTGTTTTTCAAGTTTTGCTTTTAATTCTTCGTATGCCTTATGTAAGCTTCCAACTCCATCCTCTTGCATTGCTTTACAATATATTTGATATACGCCATCTCGTTCAAAAACCGCTACTGTACCTAACACTTGTACTTTCATTCCATCTTTTGGCACAAAATTTAAAGTAGCAGTTGATGTTTTAAACATTATACATTTTATTAATGAGTTCTCATCTTTTAATGTAAAATACATATGTCCTGTATAATGGTGTTTAAAATTTGATATTTCTCCTTTTACAAAAACACTATTTAAGTATTCATCACTTGCTACTTTTTCTTTTATATATTTATTTAGTTCTGTTACAGATATTGCTTCTGGTCTCATTTATTCTCCTTTGTTTTAGTAAAATTCTCTGGTACATTAGATATATTTTCTAAGTTACGGGTCGATATTTCTGAGGTTGCTCGAACGTACTTATCATTCCATATTTTTTACTACACTTGCTAAAATTCCATTTATAAATGAATGTGAACTTTCTTCCCCATATTTTTTTGCAAGTTCAACAACTTCATTTATTACGACCTTGTATGGTAATTCTTTATATTTTATTTCATATATTCCTAGTTTAAGTAAACTTAAATTTATTTTTGATATTCTCTCTATTTTCCAGTCTGCCTTTAAATTATTTGATATTATTTCTTCTATTTTTTCTTTCTCGTTTTCAATTCCTTTTACAATATCTTTTATGTATTCTATGGCATTAGCATCTGTTATTTCATTATTTTCAATAAATAATTCTATTTGTTCTTCATTTAATTCTTTTTGTATTTCTATTTGATACAAAAACTCGAATGCTAATTCCCTAGCTTCAGACCTATTCATATATTCCTCCAATAATTTTTACATTCTATCTATGAATTTTTTTAACTTTTCTTTTACATCTTGCTTATTGTGTTGAACATAATTCCCTACAAACATACCAATTAGAATAATAATTATTCCCATTATTATTCTATCTAGCTCAAATATTAATAATAGTATAGCAATTACAATTCCTATTATTGCACCTTTATATTTATCAAAAAAGTTTTTTAAGTCGTTCATTACTACACAACTCCTTTATTTAATACTTACAGCGAAATATATTATTTTACTTCTTTAGTAGCAGTTATTTTTTCAGCTTTTGCCACTTGTGTTTCGCTTTTTTCATTAGTAATATTTTTTATTTTTATATTAACTTCTTTTACATCTAATCCTAAAGAATCTTTTATTGTTTGTTTTATTTTTTCTTGTAAGCCTGAAGATAAGTCTTTAATTAATGTATCTGATTTAACAAATAAATTTATGAATATTATTAAATTATTATCTTTATCTAATAATACTCTACTAACAACATTTTCTACATTATCACAAGTTTTAGCAACATTAGTTGCTAAATTTTCTAATGTATCTCTTGAAACTAATAATTTACCATTATCGTTCTCTAATAATATTCCTTCTCTTGATTGTTCATCCTCTTTTGAATATGATTCAAAAAACATGCATTTTAAAGAAAGTAATAACAATACTAATGATACTCCAATTGTCACATTTGATGCAATCTCATTAGATTTTAAATATTGTAATGCACTCATTACAAGCTCTACGTCAAACCATCCAATCATTAATAAACATAGTAATACAGCTAGTACAAATATTATTATAGAAAAAATTGCCAATGCTAGTCTATCTAAAAATTTCATTTCTTATCATTCCTTTCAAATTTAAGCCTCTGTATTTTCAGTTGATACAGTATTTGTAGTACTTACTCCTTGAACATGAACATTAACTGCTATCACTGTTAATCCTGTCATTGATTCAACGGCTTTTTTTATTCTATTTTGTATTGCAAATGCCACATCTGGTATTCTTGTTCCGTATTCTACTATAATATTAACATCTATTTTTGTCTCTTTTTCTCCAACTTCTACTTTTATACCTTTTGCTAAGTTTTTCTTTCCACTAAAAACTTCTGATATTCCTCCTGCAAATCCTCCTGCCATTCCAGCAACTCCTGGAACTTCAGATACAGCTACTCCTGCTATTACTGCAACAACATCATCTGCTATTTTAATTTCATCTAATGAATTTTGATTTTCTTGTGATGCTACCTCTAATGTAGTCTCCTTTATTTCTTCATTTTCCATTTTAACTACCTCCTATTTATAAATAATAATTTCTTTCATATTTTGCTCTATACAGTATATCAATTTATGCATTTTTTTACAACTATTTTTTTTAATTTATTCAAATGTTTCAGCTACTTCTATTTTATTTCCTCTTAAGAAATCTGCAACAGGCATTCGTCTCGCATTTTCTCCTTGTATTTCTGTTACTTTTAATATTCCTTCTTTTGTTTTTATATATATTGCATCTTTATAATCTATATATACAATAGCACCTGGTGTAACATCTGTGTGTAATCTTTGCTTATAACTTTTAAATTCTGTATACTTCTCTACAAATTCATCTATTGTTATTGCCTGTGTAGTCCAAAATTTTATTTTTTTTCCATTTAGCATTGTATATGCTCCCATTGTTGGATTTAAGCCTCTTACTAAATTATTTATTTGCTCTGCATTTTTATTATCCCAATCTATTTTTGACATAGATTTATCTAACATTTTTGTAACAGTATAGTTTTCACCTTGTTTTTTTCTAGGAGCAGTATTATTTTCTAATTTATTTAATGTTTCTAATAATAATTTTGCACCTTGTTTTGATAAAATGTCCCATATTTCCCCTGCTGTTTGATTATCTTCAATTTTTATTTCTTCTTGTAAAATTATATCTCCTGCATCTAATTGCTCATTCATATACATTGTTGTAACACCAGTTGATTTATCTCCATTAATTATTGCTGTTTGTATTGGTGATGATCCTCTATACTTTGGTAAAAGTGATGGATGTACATTAATACAACCCAATTTTGGTATTTCTAAAAGTTCTTTCGGTAATATTTTGCCATAAGCCACTACGCATATAACCTCTGGATTTAATTTTTTTATTTCTTCAATAAATTCTTCATTATTTTTTATCTTTTCTGGTTGATATATTTTTAGATTATTTTCTATAGCATATTCTTTTACAGGAGTTGGTTGTAATTTCATTCCTCTTCCTTTTGGTTTATCCTCAGTAGTTACCACTGCTAATACATTATGATTTGATTCGTTTAAAACTTTTAAAGATTCTTCTGCGAAGTCCGGTGTGCCCATAAATAATATGTTTAGCATATACTCTCTCCTATCTAAATATTATTTTTTATTATCTTCTTCTGAATTATATAATGTACCCGGTATTATTTTATCTATAAATACCTCTCCATTTAAATGATCAACTTCATGTGAAATTGCTTGTGCAAATAATCCTTCAGCTTCTATTTTTACTTTTTTACCATTTATATCTAATGCTTCTACAATAACCTTTTTAGGTCTAACTATCTTTGCAAATTGATTTGGAAAACTTAAGCATCCTTCATCAACAGTTTGCTTTCCCTCTTCCTTTATTATATAAGGATTTATTAAAGTTACAGGTCCATCTCCTTCTTCATATAAATCTATTACAGCAATTCTTTTTAATATCCCAACTTGAGGAGCAGCTAGTCCTACTCCATTATATTTATGCATCGTCTCTATCATATCTTGCACTAACTCTACTATTTTTTCATCTACTACTTCTACTTCTTTTGTTTTCTTTTTTAATATTTCGTCTCCTGCTAGTCTTATTGTACGAATAGCCATTTTTTCTCCTCCTTAATATTACTAAAATCTATATCATTTATTGCTTATTATATATCAAATGACTAATAATTGCAAGGGATTACACCATGCTCGTAGGATTTATATCTACTATAACACTAGCTTTTAAATTCTTATTTTTGTAATATTCTTCTAAGCTTTTGTTTATCATATTGATAATACTATTATTGAACCTACACTTTGCAATTATTCTCCATCTATATTTATTTTTTATTTTACTTATAGGACATGGCATTGGCTTAAATATTTGAATGTTATTATTAGAATTTTTTAGTAATATGTTATATATTTTTAATGCTGATTTTTTTATATTTTGTTCATCTGATGATGTAATATTAAATAGTATAATATCGCTGAATGGCGGGTATTTAAGTTTTTCTCTTAATATAATTTCAGATTCGTAAAACATATCGTAGTTTTGTTCTTTTGAGCATTCTATGCTAAAATTATCTGGATTGTATGTTTGTATAATTACTTGTCCGTGGATTTTCTCCCCTTCCTGCTCTTCCTGCAACTTGAGTTAATATTTGGAATGTTCTTTCACTTGCTCTAAAATCATCTATATTTAAACTTGCATCTGCTGCAATAACTCCTACTAATGTAACATTTGGAAAATGATGTCCCTTTACTACCATTTGTGTTCCTATAAGTATATCTATATTTTCATTTTTAAATTTTTCTAAAATTTGTTCATGTGAATTTTTCTTTGTTACAGTATCTATGTCCATTCTTATTGTAGTTGCTGTTGGAAACATATTTTTTATTTCTTCTTCTAATTTTTGCGTTCCTGTTCCAAAATATTTTACTTTTTTGCTTCCACATACTGGGCATATATTAAATACTTTCGTTTCATATCCACAATAATGGCATTTCAATTTATTTTCGGACATGTGATATGTTAAACTAATATTGCAATTCTTGCATTTTGCTGTGAATCCACATTCTCTGCACATAACAAATGTAGAATAGCCTCTTCTATTTAAAAACAATATCGTTTGCATTTTATTTTTTAAATTTTCTTCTATCTTCTTTTTTAAAATTCCACTTATCATAGATTTATTGCCATTTGCTAATTCCTGCTTTAAATCTACAATTTTAACTTCCGGCAAAGTTGAATTATTTGCTCTTTTAGTTAACCTTAATAATTCTATTTTTCCACTTTTAGCTTTATAAAAAGTATCTATATCTGGTGTAGCACTTCCTAAAACTAATGGTATATTGCTATTTTTGCATAAATACCTTGCTATTTCTTTTGCATTATATCTAGGTGTTGTATCAGATTTATATGAAGTATCGTGTTCTTCATCTATTATAACTATGCCTAAATTTTCCATAGGTGCAAATATTGCAGATCTAGCACCTATAAGTATTTTGGAATGTCCTTCTTTTATTTTTTGCCATTGGTCATATCTTTCTCCTAACATTAATTTACTATGTAGCACAGATATGCAATCACCAAATCTTGCAAAAAATCTATTTACCATTTGTGGTGTAAGAGAAATTTCAGGAACTAGCATTATAGCTGTTTTTCCTTCATCTAACACTTTTTTTATTAATTGTAAATATATTTCAGTTTTTCCGTGAGCCTGTAATTCCGTATAATAAAAACTCTTTATATTCTTTTGTGTTTATACTTTCACTAATTTTGTTAAAACACAACTGTTGTTCTTTATTTAATTTTAAATCCGTATCTTTAGCTACTTTTTTATTTATAAACGGATTTCTTTCTATTTGTTTTTCTACAATTTCTACATATCCATTCTTTTCTAATACTTTTGTTACTGCACGTGTTGTATCTGTTAAAGCTTCTAAATCTACTATATATGTACCATCATTCTCCTTTAAAAATTGTAATAATCTAATCTGTTTTGGACTTTTTATTTTGCCTTCTTGTATGCAAAAATCTATTTCTTCAATACTCTTTTTTAAATATACAAAATTAGCTGTTTTTTCTTTTGTTCTGTTATCTATATTTTTAGTTGATGTTCCTGGTGGTAACATCAATTTTACACAATCTGATATATTGCAAAAATATTTTCTTGACATAAGTTTTGCAAGCTTTATTTTCTCTTCTGGCAATATAGAATCTTCTATTTCTGCAATTTCTCTATTTGCAAATTCAGAATTTTCCTTTATGTCTATAACAAAGCCTTCTTGTTTTTTTATTCTTCCAAATGGTACAAAAACTCTAGTACCTATTTTTATTTGTTTTTCCATAGTTTTAGGTATTATATAGTCAAATGTTTTATTTAATTGCTTTGCGGTACTATTAACTACTATTTCTGCTACCATTTATATCCCCCATGTAAATTATTATATTAATTTTGAAAATATTATATATCAAAATAAAGGCAGACACAAGGTCTGCCTTTATAATATTGTTTAAAATATATTATTTAATTAAAATAAATTGCTAAGTGAGCTTAATGCTTCCATACCTTCTTCTATATCTGTTATGTTTTTTAATGCATCTCCATGTAAATCACTGTATTGTGTTGTTGATGAAAATTCGCTATCTGCATAACTGCTTAATTTTTTATCATTTGCTATAATATCTATTAATGCTAAAATTACAGATACTACAATTAATACAACCGCAGCAACTAATACTAATTGATCTGTGTTTACATTTGAAAGCGAACTCATAAATGTTACTAATAAAGTTAATCCAGAATGTAATGATGCTAATGTTATAACTAAAACTGATAATGGTGTCCAGAAAGATAATACTAATCCTAATGTAATTCCAACAGCATATACAACTGCTGAATTAACTGTCATTGATAATGTGTATGGTAATGATTTTTGATCTTTTACTAATTTAGATATTACAAATAAAACTAATGCTACAGCTACTATTATTAATAAGTATATTCCAAATGATTTTAATAATGCTACAAATGGATTTAATGCTTCCATGTAAGCATCCTTCATGCTAGATTTTGTGTTATATATATGTATTACTCTAATTGTTGATAATACATTAACTATAGCTAATACTGCTGCTAATATAACTGCTTTTATTGCTCCTTTCTTTATGTCTTCTCTTTGAACTATCTCTGTTACTTTTGATACAGGATGCATTATAAATTCTACTAATCCTGCAAATAGACCTTTTACTATGTCTAATACTTTTTCCATTTTTGTTTTCCTCCTTCTTTATTTTTATAAAATATTATAAATTATTAATGTAGTTATATGTTAAATATATTCTATAAATTTTATATTATTATATTATATTTAATTTTACTTTGCAACATAATTATTAAAATTTTACTTATATGTTGTAAATATGCATATTATTACATATTTACAACATTATTTATTTTCTTTTACATCTATTTTTATATGAACTTCTTTTAATTGCTTGTCTGTAACATCTCCTGGTGCTCCCATTAATAAATCTTGAGCTTTGCTATTCATTGGGAAAGCAATTACTTCACGTATACTTGGTTCATCTGTAATTAACATTATCATTCTATCTACACCTGGTGCAATTCCAGCATGTGGTGGTGCTCCATATTGGAAAGCATTAAATAATGCAGGAAATTTTTTCTCTATATGTTCTTTTGTATACCCTGCTATTTCAAAAGCTTTTACCATTATTTCTGGATCATGATTTCTTACTGCACCTGAAGATAATTCGATACCATTACATACTATATCGTATTGATATGCAAGTATATCTAATGGATCCTTTGTATTTAAAGCTTCTAATCCGCCTTGTGGCATTGAGAATGGATTATGACTAAATGCAATTTGTCCATCTTCTATTTCATACATTGGGAAATCAACTATCCAACAGAATTTAAACACATCTTTTTCTAGTAAATCTAATCTTGTTCCTAATTCTGTTCTTATTTGTCCTGCTAGAGTTTCTACTATTCCTTTTTGTTCTGCAATAAAGAATATTGCATCTCCTGCACCTGAATTAGTTCTCTTTAATAATTCTTCTCTTGATGCATCATCTATAAATTTAGCGATTGGTCCTTGGAAAGTTCTGTCATCATTTACTCTTAACCATGCAAGACCTTTTGCTCCACATTCTTTTATTGCAAAATCTGTCATTCCATCAAAGAAACTTCTTGGACATTCTTTTACATTATGTGTTGCAATTACTCTTACTATTTTTCCTTTAAACGCATTAAATTCAATGTTTTGGAATATATCTGTTACATCTTCTATTATTAATGGATTTCTTAAATCTGGCTTATCAGAACCATATTTTAGCATTGCTTCATTATATGAAATTCTTGGGAAAGGATATTCAGCAACTTTTTTTGTTGAAAACTCTTTAAATGTATTGTACATAACTTTTTCCATTACATTAAATACATCCTCTTGTGTAGCAAAAGCCATTTCCATATCTAATTGATAAAATTCTCCTGGTGCCCTATCTGCTCTAGCATCTTCATCTCTAAAGCAAGGTGCTATTTGAAAATATTTATCTATTCCAGACACCATTAATAATTGTTTAAACTGTTGTGGTGCCTGTGGTAAAGCATAAAACTTACCTGGGTGTACTCTACTTGGTACTAAATAATCTCTTGCTCCTTCTGGAGATGAACTTGTAAGTATTGGTGTTTGTACTTCTGTAAAGCCTCTTTCTACCATTTGAGCTCGTAAAAATTGTAATACTTTTGCTCTTAAAAGAATATTTTGTTTTAATTTTTCTGAACGCAAATCTAAAAATCTGTATTGTAATCTTAAATCTTCTCTTACATCTTTTTCTTCATTTACTGAGAATGGAAGATTCTTTGTTCTTTTTCCTAATATTTCTACAGTATCTATAAAAACTTCTATTTCACCTGTTGCAAGGTTTTTATTTATTGTTTCATCTGCTCTTTTTCTTACTTTGCCTGTAATTGATATTGTAGACTCTACTGGTATTCTTTGCACCTCATCTACTTTTTTATCGTCGCCAGATGTAACTATTTGTGTTATACCATATTGATCTCTTAAGTCTATAAATACAACTCCTCCTAAATCTCTAACAGATTGTACCCAACCTGCTAATTTTACCGTTTGTCCTACATTTTCGGCCCTTAATTCTCCACAGTTATGTGTTCTGTACTCGTTCATAAAAAACCCCCTTCAAAATTGTGAAGCAATTTTGTACTCTTCACTTTTTGTTTTTTACTTATATATACAAAAAATCCTTCGACTTCTGTATATACATATATACAGGGACGAAGGATTTATATCTTCCGCGGTGCCACCCTATTTGAGAAATAAAATTTCTCCACTTTATTTTTTTATTGCTCTAAAATATGTTGCACAACTAAACTTATTTAAAATGCTTCCAGCCAAGGCATTTATTCTCTATTAAACAGTACTTAATTGTTTTTTATTTTATACTAACGCAATTTATTAAGAATATTATTATTTTACATATTATTTACAAAAAAGTCAATATTTATTATTCATTTTTTTATAAACGGGTCGATGTGGGCATTCCTTCGAAGTGGCGGAACGACGAGGGCGTCGTTCCCTACATCAAAATTTGCCAAAGCAAATTTTGTACTATTCATTATTAACTATTCACTCTTCACCATTCACTAAGAAACGGGTCGCATGTATTGCGACCCGTAAGGTTTATTTTCTTAATTTGTATTTACTTGCCCAGAATCCTGGAAGTTGTATTTTTCCTTCTGGATTATTTGGGTCTTCCCATGTAAATGCCTCTGGTATTTTATAGCCTGGTGTTGCTGTTTCTTGTGTAGATGGTATTAGTATTGCTTTTACTTTTTCATTTGAGCTCTTTGCTACATATTCATATCTTGGTATCCATACAAAATAGTTTTCTGTTGCTTCTCCATTTATATTATCTTTTACCACTATGTTTGCCCATTTTTGTTGTGTATAATCATACCAAACTCCTGTTATTTTGCTTTCATCTACTTTTCCTGATACTAATGCATCATTCTTTACTTCTGCATCACCTGCTAATACACTTTTTAAAGTTTGTGTACTTGTTTCATTTCCAGAATCGTCATAAGTTACAATATATGTTTTTTCTACATTAAATCCTGTTAAGTCTGGTGAGTCTAGTTGCTGTACTACTACTTCTTTTGCTACTGCTGATATTGTTCCTTGTATTCCATTCCATTGTTCTACTAATACAGAATATTTTCCTGGTTTTAATCCTCCAAATACTGCATCTCCTGATGTTGTTAATATTGATTTTTCATCTTTTTTCTTTCCATCTTGTATTAATATTGCTCTATAGAATATTCCTTCTGGATTTGTTGCTGATACCACATCACTTACTCTTATTTTATTTGCTCCTGCCGCTACTGTTGCATCTACTGTGTATACTGTATCATCTCTTAGTTTATATTTGCTTGTCCAAAATCCTGCAAGTTGTATTTTTTCATCTGGATTATCTGGATTTTCCCATGTGAATGCTTCTGGTATTTTGTATCCATCTCCTGGATTTGTTTCACTTGCCGGTATGAATATTACTTTTGTACTTTCATGTTCTTTATCTACTGCATATTTATATCTTGGTATCCATACAAAATAGTTTTCTGAGCCATTATCTCTTACTACTACATTTGCCCATTTTTGAGTATCATAATCATACCATCCATCTGGTGCTGTATCATTTATTGGTGTATTACTCGTTTCTGCTCCTGTAACATCATTATATGTTACATAGAATGTTAAGTTTGGATTAAATCCTGTTAAATCTGGTGCATTCGGTTTCTTTAATTCTGTTACTGTTACATAATTTGCAATTCCCATATAGTAGTTATTTGTTGTTTTATCTTTTAACATTATATTTACTGAATACTTTCCTTCTGGAACATTAGTAAAGGTATAGTTGCTTTCTTCTGTTACTACTGCAGGTGAAGTTCCTTCTACATAACTATCTCCACTCTTTACTAATCTTTTTCCTTCTTCACTTATTAAATATATTTCATAAGTATAATTTGTACTATCTAACTTCAAGTTTTTTACATGTTCATTTATATTTTTTATGTATATTACTCCACTTCCTCCAGATATTTCTGGTGTAGCAACGCTTGCTCTTAACTTATATTTACTTGCCCAGAATCCTGCAAGTTGTAATGTTTTTTCTTCTTCATCATTTTCTGTTGTTATTGTCCATGTGAATGCCTCTGGTATTTTATAGCCTGGATCTGCTGTTTCTTTACTTACTGGTATTATCTCTGCCTTTACTTTTTCTTCTGAGTCATTTACTACATATTGATATCTTGGTATCCACACATAATAGTTTTCTTGTCCTTGGTCTCTTACTACTATATTTGCCCATTTTTGTTCTGCATAATTATACCATCCATCTGGTGGATTTTCTCCTATTGGTATTGTACTGTTTTCTATTCCATTTTCATCATAAGTTACATAGTATGTTGTTGCTTTATTAAATCCTGTTAAGTCTACATCTATTTTTACTAATGTTACTTGTGTTGAATATCCTGCTATCATTTTTCCTGCATCATTCTTTGCAACTATGTTTATCGCATACGTTCCTCCTGCCTCTAATCCTTTAAATGAATGTTCTGCACCTTCCATTGTTTCTGTCGTTAGTATTTTTCCATTTTGTATTAAGCTTATATCATAGCTTGCTATTCCATCTACTTTTGCTACTATACTACTTATTTTTATGTTTGTTTCTCCTGCTGTTACTGATGCACTTAACGTATATGCTTGGTCGTCTCTTAATTTATACTTACTTGCCCAGAATCCTGCAAGTTGTATTGTTTTAGTTTCGTCTTTTGGGTCTTCCCATGTAAAGGCTTCTGGTATTTTATAACCTAAATCTGGATTTGTTTTATCTTGTGCTATAAATTGTACTTTTGTTGTTTCATATGTTGTATTTAATGTGTATTCATATTTTGGTATCCATACAAAATAACTTTCTGTTCCATTTTCTCTTACTACTACATTTGCCCATTTTTGTTTATCGTAATTATACCATTCCTTTGGTGGTTCGTCTCCTACTGGTATTGAACTATCTTCATTTCCTTCTTCGTCATATGTTACATAGTAAGTTAAGTTTTGATTAAAGCTACTTGTATCTGGTACATTTGGCTCTACTCTTTCTAATACTACTACTTCGTTTGCTATTGATTTTACATAAGCTCCACTACCATCTTTTATTACTATATTTATTGCATAAGTTCCAGCTGGTAGATTGGTAAATGTATAGTTTCCTGTTAATTGTATTGGTTTTGATGTATCTGTATAGTCTGTAAATTCTCCTGTTTCTTCGTTAAATTCTACTCTTTTTCCATCTTTTATTAAATACATTTCATATGTATAATTTGCATCTAACTTATCTTGTTCTACAACATTTTTTACATATATTGTTCCACTACCTCCAGTTATTTCTGGTGTAGCTTCACTTGCTCTTAATTTATATTTACTTGCCCAGAAACCTGTAAGTTGTATTTTATTATTTGAGTCTTCTGGATCTTCCCATGTAAAGGCTTCTGGTAGTTTATAATCTGTTCTATCTAAGTCTTGTGTTTTTCCTGTTTTGGGGTCTGTCCATACATTTTCTAAATCTACAAGTTTTGCATCTATTGTTTGGTCTTCTTCACTTTTTATTTTATACATGTACCTTGGTATCCATACAAAATAGTTTTCTTGCCCTTGGTCTCTTACTACTATATTTGCCCATTTTTGTTCTGCATAATTATACCAATTTTCTGGTTCCTTTTCTCCTATTGGTATGTTGCTTATTTCTTCTCCTGTGTCTGGGTCATATGTTACATAGTAGGTTGTGTTTTTATTAAATCTCTTTATGTCTGGTTTTCCACTTCCATAGCTCATTCTATATTTTCTTATATTTCCTATACTATCTACTATATAGAACGTATATTGTGTTTCATCTTCACTTATTGGTGCTATACCACCACTTAGCTTGTTTCCATTTTTATCTGCAATAAAACTTATTGTATTTTCTGCATATTTTGCATCTACTTTTATTCCTTCTCCTAATAACGTATGCTTTCCTACTATTGGTATTCTACTATTTGTGTTTACTATTTTTATTACTTGCCTATATTTCATTCCATCTATATCTTGCAAAATTTTTGTATTTGTGTTTGCATATTTTCCTGTTAATTTTTGTATTGCTGTTTTTTCACTTTCTGCTATATTAAATATTTTTTCATTTGATATTAAGCCTTCTATATTATCTTCTAGTAGCATTTCACTATTTCTTGTTTCTAATTCTTCTGAAGTTTCATATTCTTTTTCTCCTACCCATATTCCTGTAAATGCTAAATCTAATGAATTTGCTCCATATCCTTCTAGGTTAAAACAACTTTCTGTTGCCCACTCATATTCTAATATACTATTATTTTTTAAGAATTTTATATCATTTTCTAAATATGCAAATCTTGGTATCCATGTATATATTGTTCCTAATTGTTCTGAATCATTTGAAATTCCGATTCCTACATTGTTTTCTGCTAATTGATCTTTTGTTATTCCTACTTGTAGCTCAGATTTGTAATATCCATCGCTTAACATTACATTTGCATAATTTCCATTTGCATAGTTATACCATTCTTTATCGCTTGTTGTTGTTATTTGCCACATGTTTATAGATGGATTCCATTTTATTGGTATCATTCCTGCACCTACTACTGGTACGTTTGGCTCATTACTTGTTATTTGGGATACATCTATTACATTTTGACTACCAACCATTAATGTGTTTTCACCTTGGGCAATTTTATTTAAGCCATTTTTATTTAATAAACTTATAATTAGGCATAACAATGCTATTGCAAGTATTGTTACAAATGCAATTCTTCTTCGTTTATATATTTTTTGCATACTTTCTTTATTTTTCATGGATTTCTCCTTTATTTTGGCAAATGCCATTTTTTATTGCATTTTTTATTTATTTAATGCATCACTTTCAAAAAATTTACTTGCACTGCATTAATGTTTTTTGTTTTACCACTTAAGGAAGGAATTATGCTTCTTTTATATGTAATGCTCGGCAACCTCCGTAAAAATTGCCCCTCTGATTTAAAATATATATAAATATATTTTGTCATATAAAAGTCCGGCACCAACTACCACACCGGCACGGCCGTAGTTACTATTGCTAGCATTGTTGTTGTTGAAGTAGAAAGCTCCATTGTTGCCACGTTTGAATCCAGGGTTGCTCGAAGTCACCCAATTGCCAGAACTGCCACCATAGCACAATCCCTAATTTGAAATTTTGCGCCCACATCAAAGGGCAAAGTACAGAACATTATTAAAGTCCGGCACCAACTACCACACCGGCACGGCCGTAGTAACTATTGCCAGCACTGCTGTAGCTGAAGTAGAAAGCTCCAAGGTAGCCACGTCCGAATCCAGGGCTGCTCGAAGTCACCCAACCGCCAGAACTGCCACCATGCCATTTATCTGTCTCTACTGTTGCATCCCCATCTTTTGCTGAACTTCTATCCAGTGTATATCTATCTATATATTTTGATGCTACATCAGGTAAAAATGTATCTAATCCTCCTGCTACCCATTCATAATTACTATACTTAGAAATATCCATATTGTAATATCCCATTTCATATACACCATATCTATTTCCTGTTGTACTTGCTTGCACTCCTGTTAAAGTTTTTGTTTCTCCTTGATCCATACGTCTTGCAGTAATATCTGATCCTTGTTTTCCATAATCTGATGCTCCAAGAAGTAATATTGCTCCATATTCTGTATTTTTTAGTAAATGTACATCTATGTTGTTTGGATCTGTTTGTGCTACTAAACTTGTTTCATCAATTGTTTCTGTTAGTCCTAATCCTCCTCCTGCTCCCTCCATTTTTCTTATGTCTTTTATCCATGTATCTGCTGAATTACTTAAGCTATTTCCATTTGATGTTGCTTGATATGCTTGCACAGATGTTACTAAAGACATGATTATTAACATTACTATACTAATTAATGTTATTTTTTTCTTCATGTTTGTTTTCCTCCTTATTTTTTTATTTATATAATTGTATGTTTTACATACATATTAAACTTTTTTATGCACTTTTTATTGTTTGCTTTATTTGGTTACTTATATTTTGTAGCATTTCAAATGCCTGCTTATATGTAATGTTATCAAAATCTATTTTTGTTATTTTGTTTATTATGCTACTTAAATCTTGGTCTACTATTTTTACATTATTGGTTTCGTTGTCTATTAGTTCATAATTTATTTTTGCTATATCAAATATTTTTTTATAGTATTCTAATCTTGAAACTGGAAACCCACACTTCTTGGTTGTTTCATTTATGTTAGTTAATTTTAATCCTATTTTTTCTGATAAGAATTTTGCATCCTCTTCTAAAGCTATATAAAATATTCCACTTTTAATTAAGTATATTTTTTCTGAATTTTGTTCTTTTAGACTTTTATATTGGTTTATTAATTTACCCATAAAAATTCTCCTTTTATTTCATTATGCAAAGTAAAGTATATTCATTAAGGAACGGCATGCTGTAGTCGCTCGAATGGACAACTTGAATATGCAGCTTAGATTGCCGTTTCCTATAATGTGCAAAATATAAAACAAAAACACAATAATTTATGTGTATAATAAAAATACACATAGATTATTGTGTTTTATCCATGTTTTTGTAATTATATTTATTTAAAATAGCATCTGCAATTTGCATTTTACGTTCTCCTTTGTTCTTATACTTATTGTATAAATCGTTTGAATTTTTTACTTTCATTTTTCATCAATATATATCAATATATTATTTTTTTCAATAAGTTTCGAACAAATTTTTTGCTGTTTACCTACTAGGTATACAGCCATTTGCAGGCGTTTTCTACGTTTCGTCTTAAGTAAAATGTGTCAGCATTTTTTGCATGACCTTCCCATGATGTCAACCTAATATATGTTTCTTTTAAATTTAACTCCTTTCTTTCGTATAATTCATTCCATATCTTTACTTTTTTATATATCTTCTTTTTGTTAGATTTTTTTAGCAATGTACAATCTGCAAATACCTTGTATCCGCAGAAATTTATGCCTTGTTTTGCCTTAAAATAATTCGTTTTAGGGTTTAATTTTAATTTTAGTTTCTCTTCTAAAAACTCTCTTATTTTGTTTAATGCCTCTTTGCATTCTTCTTTTGAATCTAATATAATAGCAAAATCATCCATGTACCTCACGTAATATTTTATGTGCAATTTTTCTTTTACGTAATGATCTAGAATATTTAAGTATATATTTGCAAAATATTGAGAAGTATAATTTCCTATAGGAATTCCAATCAATCCATCATCACAATAAATTAATAATTTAGTTATTTTTAGAAAGTCTGAATCTTTTACATATCTTTGTATAATTTCATATAATGTATCTCGATGTATACTATTAAAAAATTTAGATATATCACATTTTAAATAATAAAAATCTTTATTCTCTTTGTTTTTGTTATACGCATATTTTCTTAGTTTCTTTACTGCTTGGTGAACTCCTCTTGTTGGAATACAAGCATACGTATCTTCTATGAATTTAGGTAAAAATATAGGTTTTATAAACTCTTCAACATACCATTGTTGTACAACTCTATCTTTAAATGGCAATGCTTTTATTATTCTTTCTTTGGGCTCATATATTGTAAAGGCTCTATACTCACTCGTTTTGTATGTTCCCGCATATAACTCTTTTAATACACTTACAAGATTAGATGCTAAATCCATTTCGTATAAAATTACTTCTTTATTATAGTGTTTTTCCTTAGATGCCCTATCGTATGCTTCTAGCATATTTTTAAATTTCAGTTTTGGATAGAAAATATTGTTTAATCTCTTTGGCATGTTTTTATCCACCCCCCTACTAATTTCCCTATTTCACTAATATGTTCGTTCCATGTCATATAATTCTTTTGGGTTATGTACTGAAATCCATAGGATACTCTAACTAGGCTTTTTAATACAATTAAATCTACATCTACTTCTTTTAAATACTTAAGCTTATCGTCATTTTTGTATTCTTTCCAAGCAAAAGTTACATTCCTTAAAATTCTATACAATATTTGTTTTATGTCTGTACACAAATCAAATCTTTCACTTTTTGGATATTTATTTAATAAATTCTTTGAGTAATATATTAGTATAGTTACTTTTTCATATATAATTAATCTATTATCTTTTTTTGGCATATTTCCCTCTTTAAAATAAAATATTTAATTTTATTAAATCATAATATATGAATGATTTCAATTGCTTTTTTTTAATAGTTTTCGACAATATTCTACATTTTACTACTTACGATGATAAAACGTTGAAAACACAGTTATTATATATTTAATACGTAAAAAGGTCGCTTAATTTAAGCGACCTATACTTTTATATCAATAATTTTTTAGAATATATTATTTTATTTTTTCTAGTTCTTCTTTACTTAACCCCGTAATAGACATTATTTCTTCTATAGTATATTTTTGTTTTAACATTTCTTTTGCTATTTCTTGTGTTCGTTGACTTTTTCCTTCTTCTATTCCTTTGTCATATCCATTATCATATCCATATTCTTCTACTGCTTTTTGGTCCATTATGTATTTTAATCTTAATTCTGCTAAACGCCTTTCTCTTGC
>CANRED010000024.1 GCA_947629555.1 uncultured Clostridia bacterium
TCTTTTGAATATTTTGACATAAAAAATGCACCTCCAAATGTTAAACTTTTTGTCTAACATTTGGGGTGCACTTCAAATCGTCCGCCCTTACAGTTTACATCAAGTTTTCTTATAATCTAACTACTCTACCTATCATTCTATTTATTCTATCAGAACCTGAACCTATATCTATTCCAGGACCTCCTGATAGTATTATTAAGTCTCCCTTTTGTAATTTATTTTCTTTCATTAATCTATCTATTCCTAATTTTAACACTGTTTCTACATTTTTTTGTTTTTCGAATAATAATGGCTCTACTCCCCACATTGGTGCCAACTGTCTATATGTTTTTTCATATTCTGTTAAAGCATAAATTGGACAAGCTGGCAATATACTTGATAGTAAAGTTGGAGTATCACCTGTTTGTGTATAAGCTATTATTGCTTTTGCTTGCATACTTAGTGCAGCATGGCATATTGAATAATTTAGGTTCCATTCATCACTACAGTTTGTTAATTCATACTCTCTTCTTTTAAATCTTTTCCAATATTTTATTGATGCTTCTATTGCTTCTGCAATTTTACTCATCGTTCTTACACATTCAACAGGATATTTTCCCATTGCACTTTCACCAGATAGCATTATTGCTCCTGTTGAATCAAATATTGCATTTGCAACATCACTAACTTCTGCCCTAGTTGGTCTTGGATTGTTGCTCATTGATTCTAGCATTTGCGTTGCAGTAATTACTAATTTTCCTGCTCTATTACATTCTTTTATAAAATGTTTTTGTACTATTGGAACTTGTTCTAATGGTATTTCTACTCCCATATCTCCACGGGCAATCATAATTCCGTCTACTACTTTTAGTATCTCATCAAAATTATCTATTCCTTCTTGATTTTCTATTTTAGCTATTATCTTTATTTTTTGACCACCATTATCATCTAAAACTTTTCTAACATCTAATACATCTTGTGCATTTCTAACAAAAGATGCTGCTACATAATCAAAATCTACTTTTACTGCGTCTTTTAAATCTTG
This sequence comes from uncultured Clostridia bacterium, assembly GCA_947629555.1. Lineage (GTDB taxonomy): Bacteria > Bacillota > Clostridia > TANB77 > CAG-508 > CAKPQL01. The sequence continues at coordinate 1,025 of CANRED010000024.1, forward strand.
TATATCTTTTTCTTTTAAACTAGGTAATTTTATAGAACATCCTGGTATATTTATACTCTTTCTGCTACCTAATTTACCACCTTCAACAATTTTACAATAAATATCTTTATCCTTTATTTCTTCAACTTCTATTCCTATTAATCCATCATCTATAAGTATCTTTGTCCCAATTTTAACATCTTGGTACAAATTCTTATAGCTAACAGATATTCCATTTTCATCACCATCAATATCATTATTGTATAAAACAAACTTATTTCCTGCTTCTAAATAAACTGGAGCCTCTTTTAATTTTCCTGTTCTTATTTCTGGTCCTTGCATGTCTAATAATAATGCTAATGGCACATTTAATTCTTCTCTTGCTTGTTTTACAGCATTAATAAATTTTTCTTGATCCTGATATGATCCATGAGAAAAGTTTATTCTTGCCATATTCATTCCTGATTTAATTAATTCTTTTAATATTTCTACACTTCCACTTGCTGGTCCTATTGTACATACTATTTTTGTTTTTCTCATATAAACATCCTCTTTTCCTTACTGATACATTATTTTATCTAATAAAGACGAGGAAATCCCCGCCTTTTTAGCAATGTACTCTCCAAAATTCTACAATATTCTACGTTGTTATCCATTTTACCAAATTTAAGTTAGCACTGTCAAGTAGCATTTCATGTTTTGGCATTACTCTAAATGTATAGCCATAATCTCCACCTGTTATTAATTTTACTTTTGCTTCATAAGTATATTCTTTTTCCTCTTCATTTGAATTTATTAAATTCATTGGTACAATACCAATATTTTCTAATATTCCATTTTCCATAACTTTTCCGTAATATACTTGTGCTTCTATATTTTTAGGATCTATATTAGGTAATTTTACTGTACATATTACTTCTATTTCTTCTCTTGCATTTATTGTAATATTATTAAAGTTATTTACTTGTTTTATTTCTATATCATTCCAATTTGCATATAATTCTTCTTTAAACTTATTATATTCTGCAACTTTATCTAATGTGTTAAAGTAATTGTTTGTTAAATTACATAATGGCATATATAAGTTTTCTACATAGTCTATTACCATTCTAGATGTACTATATTTTGCACCTGTAGAAATGATTGAATTTTTCATTATTTCAATCCATTCATCAGATATTCCATTTTTATTTATATTATAATATGTTGGTATAATTTTGTTTTCTAATGTATTATATAGGCTATCACTATCTGCCAAATCTTGTGACTCATAAGAGTCATAATCTGCATTTGTTCCAATTGCCCAACCATTTTTTGTATTATATCCTTCAGCCCACCAGCCATCTAGTATACTGAAATTTATTACTCCATTTATTGAAGCTTTTTGTCCACTTGTACCAGATGCTTCCATTGGTCTTCTTGGGTTATTTAACCAAACATCAACACCAGATACTAAATATCTTGCCATACTCATGTTATAGTTTTCTAGTACAAATATTTTTCCTTTAAATTGTGGCATCATAGATATTTCATTTATGTATTTTATTAAGTCTTGTCCTTCTTTGTCTGCTGGATGTGCTTTTCCAGCAAAAATTATTTGAACTGGCTTACTTTCATCATTTAATATTTGTGTTATTCTTTCTAAGTCTTTGAATATTAATGTTGCTCTTTTATATGTTGCAAATCTTCTAGCAAACCCTATTGTTAATGCATCAGGATTTAATTTTGATGTTATTTCTTTTATTTGTTCATAGTTCATACCATTTCGTTTTAATCTATTTGTTACATTTTCTTTTACTAGTTGTAATAAACGTACTTTTCTGAATTTATGCTCATTCCACAATTCCTCATTTGGTATATTCTCTATCTTTTTCCATGTATCTTGATTATGTATTTCATCTTGCCAGTATGGATCTAAATATTTATTGTATAATTCTTTTAAATTAAATGCTAGCCATGAACAAGTATGAACTCCGTTTGTTACATAAGTAATTGGTGATTCGTTTGCTGCAATATTTGGCCAAACATCTCCAAATAATTCTCTTGAAACTGCACCATGAAGTTTACTTACTCCGTTTTTCTTTCCTGCGATTTTAAGCGCAAGTATTCCCATATTAAACTTACCTTCTAGGTCCTCTGTTGGCTTCATACCAAGTTTTAAAAACTCTTCTCTTGATAAGCCTAATTTTGGCCAAAAATCTTTAAAATATTTTTCTACTAAATCTATTGGGAACATATCGTTTCCTGCTGGAACAGGCGTATGTGTTGTAAATACTGTTTTTGCAGTCACTATTTCTTTTGCTATGTTAAATGATACCTCTTTTTCTTGCATTATATTTTTTATAACTTCTAATACTAGAAATGAAGAATGTCCTTCATTCATGTGATATACTGTTGGATTTAATCCTAATATTTTTAATAAATTTGCACCAGCCATACCAAGAACTATTTCTTGTCTTATTCTCATTTCTTGGTCTCCGCCATACAAACGTAAAGTTACATTTCTGTAATCTTCTCTATTTTGCTCAATATCTGAATCTAATAAATATAATATTATTCTTCCTACATTAATTTTCCAAACTTTTAAATATATTTTATCTTCTGGAAATTGTACATCTATTATTAAATCTTCCCCATTTTCAGTTTTTACTGGTAATATAGGTAAATTTGACATTTCTAAATTTTTATATTCTGTTTCTTGATTTCCATAAGCGCCTATTTTTTGCCAAAAATATCCGTTTTTATATAATAACCCAACTGCAACAAATGGTAATCCTAAATCACTTGCAGATTTTAAATGGTCACCTGATAAAATTCCAAGTCCTCCTGAATATATAGGCAAAATCTCATCTAGCCCATATTCAGCAGAAAAATATGCTATTAGATTATTTTTTTCATTAGGATAATTTTTATTATACCAAGTATTTTTGCTATTCATGTAATTATTAAAATTTTCAACTACTCTATCATATTCTTTTAAAAATTCTGAATAATTTGCTACTGATTCTAACTTAGATTGATCTACACATTTTAAAAATTTAACAGGATTTTTCTCACATCTTTCCCATAGGTCTATATCTATTGTTTTAAATAGCTTTAGAAAATCTGTATTCCATGCCCACCATACATTATTTGCTATTTTTGATAAATCCCTTATTCTTTCTGGTAATTGTGGATTAACTGTTATTTTATTAAATAAGTACATCTCAAATTCCTCCTTGGTATTTCTTCGTTTTATTTTTCATTTGAATATAAAAACATAATCTTATTATCTATTAAATTCATATATTTGTCAAATGATTTTTTGTATAATTTTAAATTTTTTGTTGTAGATAAAATTATATTTTTTTGCATTATAAAAGGACACTTTTTAAGTGCCCTTTTAGCTAATAAAAATGTCTATATAATTTTTATAAATTACTTTACACACAATTTATTCATTATGATGTCTATCATAATATCTTTTTAATTATATTTATATGCATCTTTATGAATATACTCATCCCACCATTTAGCTCCATTTACATTCATTTTTAATCCATAAAGCTTTAAATTTAAACTTTAGATACATTAGATACAAATGTAATTCCTTTTCCGCCTTCGCTAGCAAATTCAGTAGCTTCTTTTACTTCTTCATTTTTTATATATTTAGGAATTACATTCTCTGAATTACCATGCAATTTAATGTTTTCAAAATTTTTATGGTCGTCATCATATTCAACACCAATATTTGCTTGTGTTCCAATACTAAACTCTATATCTGCTTCTTGATCTGAAGCTTCTTTTGTAAGCTTAATTGCATAAGTATTTTTACATGTATTGCTAGCAAATCTTATGTCTGGTTCTCCATTATCTTCTTCTGTAATTGCTGCACTTTCATCAAATCCATTAATAATTACTGCACTAGCTTTATCATTAGATGTTAATTCCTTAAATGTATTAAGGTAAATATCTGAACCTTCTGCCATTTTACCATCAACATAAATATAAGCTTTATTAATATTAGCAGGATTAAATCCTTTAGAACCTACGCCCATCCATCTAATATCAACAACAGATTTTTGATTAGCATATTTAATAGCATAATCTACTGCTGTTCCTTTATTTTCAACACCTGATTGCCACAATGTACATTTTTCACCTAATACTTCAATTAATGCATCTTGGTCTTCTTGAGCACTAATTTCTATATTTAATCTATTTAAAAATACATCTTTAGCATTTTCTGTAATTACAATTTTATTCGCCTTTATTGTTGGTTGGCTTCCTGATTTACCAATAATAGAAAGGTTTCTATTAATTTTAAGTTCTTTATTCAATTCTTCGTTTGTTGTTAAGTCAATAGTAATATCGTTTTGAATATATATTTCTGAAACATTGTCATCTTTAATAGCTTCTACAAATGCTTCTGGCGTACTTACTTTTTTTATTCCATCTTTTAATGTTACTTTAAATGATGCCCAATAGTGTCTATCTGCAGTTGCTCTTAAATCCGCTACAGGAATTACATCTTGTGGAATTGTTTCAGTATCTCTAATTACAGTATTATTAGCATTTTCTGAATATCCTATTATACTATAAGTTTCGCCATCATAATTATATGTTTTAAATCTATCACTTTCTGGTGGATTAATTTTTTCATTATAATAGTTATATTTAGTATATGATAATCTATATCCCGCTTCATGCGTATAAAATACTGTTGTATATATTTTTGAAACTGCTGGATTATTGTAGTAATTATAATAAGTATATTCATTATCTTTTGCTTTTGTATCGTCTAATTCTCCTCTAGTAATTTTTTCTTTTTCTATCTTTTCTGCAATACTTGAATCACTGTTTGTTAATTTAACAGTTGCGTTTGTTTTTCCAGCAATAACAGCAGGTTTTTCATAAGTTTCTTCATCAAAAGTTAATTCGTTAACTGTTAATGTTGCACCATTTTCAACTTCGATTCCAGCTTTTGTTGCTCCTACTAATTTAATATTATTAATTGTTACATTTCCTGATTTAACAGTAAATATTGAATTTACATTATCTTTTGCAGTTAATGTATAGTCTCCTCCTAATATTGTAACATCATAGTTTATTTCAATATTTGAAGTAATATCAAAGCTTTGTCCTATATATATTTTCTTCTCTTGTTTTCCTAATGCCTCTACTAGTTCAGCCTGACTATTTACTATTTCTACATCTGATTTAAATGTTACACCACAATAATCTATAGTGTATGTTTCTGGTAAATATTCTTTTCCATCTCCATCTAGGTCAACTACTATTGTTACTGTTTTTCCACAAGTGCAAGCAGCTGATGAATCTGAGCTTTCCTTGCAACATGCAGAATTACAAGAGTTATCTTTACAACATTCTTTAGTAACATATTCATCATCTATTCTAAATAAAATCCATTCACTACCGTCTTGAAATTTATCATAATCAAATACACTTTCATTTTTTCCTGTTACTGTAACTTTTATTTTTTCATTTATTGTTTCTGTAGTTGGTTTTATGTTGAATGCAAAGAAATATCCAGTTTTTTTGTCTGCTCCAAATGCATCTTCCTTTACCATTTGTTTTTGTATTGTACCTGTTAGTAATCCATTTTCTAATTTATATCCGTCTGTTTCTGGAATTGTATAGCCCAATTCTTTTAATGCTGTTTTATCGTCAACTGATAAATCTAAGTTAACTTCACTTGCAGATTCCTTTTGCAATATTAAATCATTCCAATTAACTGTATATGTATTTGCTTCGTATAAATCTTCTTCACCATCTATATCAATTTCTATTGTAAATGTTTTTGTTGCATCATCTATATGTAGGTGTCTTAACATATACATATTTGTTGCATCATCAAAATCTTTACCTGTTAAAGTTTTTTCTTCTCCATTACCAGATATTTTTACTATTGTTCTATCTGTTACTGTGTCGGTAGTATTTATTACGAATGCTAAGTAGTATTTTGTTAAATGTGCATCGTCAAATACTCCTTCTTTTAAACTATCTACTTTTGGAATTAATCCTGTTACACTTATATTTTTTCCATTTTTATTAAAGCTTGCGCTATATTCCTTTGGAATATTCCATTGATATACATTAGCTAATTTAGTTGCAGCATCTGAGCCACTAGCTACTGCTTGAATAGAAAATTCTGTAATTTCAGACCATTTTGCTTTTAAAGTTATATTTTCTGTTACTGGTGTTCCGAAGTCATACTCTGTGCTGTCACCATCTTTGTACCATCCTTTAAATACATAACCTTCTCTTGTTGGGTCTGTTTGTGGTCTTGATACAATTTCTCCATCATAAACTGTAACTGAATCTATTTTATCTCCTCCATCTGTATCAAATGTTACTGTATAAATTTCTTTTACCGCAGTATAATCTATGTATTGTAAATTCATTGGAGAACTTTCGCTTACATTCCATTGTTTGTTTCCGAAAAAATTTTCTTCAACTTTCCATTCATTTTTTATAAAATCTTTTGAAAGTTGATATATTGTCATTTCTTCTGGTTTAGTTTTATCTCCTTCTGATACTTTTACACTAGTTGAAGCTAACATAACATCTTTTATTTTTAATCTATGAGCAGATGTAAATACATAGTCTCCTATTACATATGCTGACTCTGCATCTGGATTTATATATTCTATTTCTTTGGTTAAATCTTCTAAATTGTCTATCTGTCTAGCATATACTGAATCAGATATGATTAGTATAAAAAATATTATAAAAAACATTAATAAAATTTTTTTAATTTTACTTATCATATTCATTCTTTCCCTTCTTTTATTTTTATATACTACATATTTTAATTATAATATACTGTTGCATTTACTGTTTTGCCTCCAATTGTAATTAATGCAGTATGTATTGATGTATTTATATAACCTTTTGCTACATTTTGTTTAAAAGGTGCTGTCCTATTATTATACGTTATTGTACTATATCCATTAAAAATTTGACCATCTTTTTTAACTGTTACAGTATAATCGAATATTGTTTCCAAATCTCCTGCCTCTTCATCTCTGTTAGCTGTAAATGTTATTGTATATACAGATTTAACTGTAACTGTATGTGTTGCTGTATAGCTTCCATCTTCTGTTGTTACTGTTATTGTTGTTTCTCCTTCTGATATTCCTGTTACAACTCCATTATTTACAGAAGCAACACTTGGATTACTACTGCTCCATGTTACATTTTTATTTGTTGCATTACTTGGTTGTACACTCGCTGTTAACGTAATATTTTTCCCAACATCTACTTGACTTGCACCTGTTAAAGTTACTCCTGTTACTGATACTGTAGTTTGTGTTTGGCTTGAACCTGTACTTGGTGCTTGACTTGGTTGTGTTGGTGCTTGGCTTGGTTTAGTACTTGGCTTTGTGCTTGGTTGTGTACTTGGTGTTGGACTTGCTGTTGCTGCTGTTACAGTTACTTCACAACTTGCTTTATATTCTTCATCTTCTGTTGCTACTGTTACTGTTGCTTTTCCTTCTTTTAAAGCTTTTATCTTTCCATTTTCGTCTACAGTTAATATATTTTCATCACTTGAAGTCCATTTTAATTTTGTAGGCTTTGCATTTTCTGGTAATAATTCTACCTCTAATGTTGCTGTTTCATTTACTGCTAAGCTTAACTCGCTAGAATTTAATTTTACTCCCTCTACCTCAGCTTCACCTGCTGGTGTCCACTCTGCTTTTAATATGATGTTCTGTTTTACAGGTGTATCAAAATTATATAATTCGCTATTATAGTACCAACCTGTAAATATATATCCATTTCGTTTTGGATCTTCTGGTCTTTGTATTTTATCATCTTCCTTTACTACTATGTAGTTCACTTCACTTCCGCCATTACTATCAAACGTAACTCTGTATTTTTGCTCTCTAAAAACACAGATTAATATTATTATTATAAGAAGTATTAAAAGTGCACAAATAGCTATTATTCGTTTTTTATTTGTTTCCATATAAATATTTCTCCCTTCTAACTTTTATCCTGATATTCTGTATGAATATTGTTTCATACCACCTCCCTAAATTTTAGTTGTAAAATATTATTTTCATTATAAAAAATATCAATACAAGGATATACAGTTATACCATATATCCTTGTTCTATTATAATATATATTTTTTTGTACAAAAAATAAAACCCCAGTTTTTATCAAAAGTTTCATTGTCGTTTTTTATTAGAGTAGCAATGTTTTTTAAGTTCTTCATATAAAGCATCTCCTCCTAATTTTACTAAAATTGGTGTTTTATTTTATACTTTAACTATTATATATATTATTATATATTTTATATTTGTAAAAATCAACACTTTTTGACAGTTTTCATCCAAATATTTATTTTTTTATTACATGAAAATACAAAATAGTTATACAACAAAAAGCGGGTCGATGTGCACATCGACCCGCTACAAAATTTAAAAATGTTACAAATTTTTTATTATATTTTAAATTAAAGCTTATGGTGGAGACGAGGAGAGTCGAACTCCTGTCCAAATATTCTTCCATATTAACTTCTACAAGTATAGTTTATTTTTTACATTCCCTTAAATTATCGTCAATAAACAGACTATAATTTTTAGTAGCCTTTAAAATACCCCTTATCTTCAAGGCAGAGATAAGTTTGTTTCCCACTAACCTACGCCTTATTTGTAACCGTGGGCCTTTACAATAAGACGACGCTGCAACTTAGGCAGCGTAAGCTAATTCTTCGTTATTAGCGTTTACTTTTTTTCTTACATTTTTAAGGTGGCCAAGCAAGATTCCACCACTTGCTATTAATATTTCTAAATATCTGTCGAAACCAAATACATCCCCATATACTTAATAATTATATAACATTTTTAAGTTTTTTACAATAAATATATATAAAAATATGAAAGTGGTTTCAAAACCCTCCGTCGCTTCGCGACACCTCCAGCGGAACGACGAGGGCGTCGTTCCCTACAACAATGGAGGCAAGGGTCTTTGCTGTAATTGCCTCCGGTGTATTGGGTATGCCTTCGAAGTGCGGAACGACGAGGGCGTCGTTCCCTACAACAATGGAGGCAAGGGTCTTCGATGTAATTGCTTCCGGTGTATTGGGTATGCCTTCGAAGTGCGGAACGACGAGGGCGTCGTTCCCTACGGATTGCATAGCATGTGACCACTACATATTCATTTCTTCTTCTATGTTTAGTAATCTATTATATTTTGCTACTCTATCCGTTCTACATGGTGCTCCTGTTTTTATTTGCCCTGCATTTACTGCAACTGCTAAATCTGCTATTGTTGTATCTTCTGTTTCTCCTGAACGATGTGATATTATAGTTTTATATCCATTTTCTTTTGCAAGTTGTATCGTATTTAATGTTTCTGTTAACGTTCCTATTTGATTTGGTTTTATTAGTATTGCATTTGCAACTTTATTTTGTATTCCTTTATTTAATCTTTCTGAATTTGTTACAAATAAATCGTCTCCTACTAATTGTATTTTATCTCCTAGTTTTTCCGTAAGTGATTTCCAAGTTTCCCAATCTTCTTCTGCTAGTCCATCTTCTATTGAAATAATTGGATATTTACTAACTAATTCTTCTAAATATTTTATCATTTCTTCCTTTGTTTTAAAGATATCTGTTTTCCAAAAATAATATCCATCTTTTCCTATTTTTTTTGCTTCTTCATACATTTCAGTACTAGCTACGTCTAATGCAATACATACATCATCTTTGGGTTTATATCCTGCCTTGCTTATCGCTTCTATTATACATTCAATAGCTTCTTCTTCATTTTTTAAATTTGGTGCAAAGCCACCTTCATCGCCTACTGCAACTGAATATCCTTTCTCTTTTAATACCTTTTTTAATGAATGATATACTTCTACTCCAATTTTCATTCTTTCGTAAAATGTCTTGTTACCAACTGGAATTATCATAAATTCTTGTATATTTATGTTATTATCTGAATGTTTGCCACCATTTAATATGTTCATCATTGGTGTTGGCAAATCTTTAGCATTTATACCTCCAATATATTTATATAAAGGTAAGCCTAATGATTCTGCAGCCGCTTTTGCTACTGCTATTGAAACTGCAAGAGTTGCATTCGCCCCTAAATTGCTCTTATTTTTTGTTCCATCTAATTGTATTAATGTTTCATCTATATGCTTTTGCTCATAAACATTCATGTTTTCTAACTTTTGTGCTATTTTAGAGTTCACATTATTTACTGCAAGGCTTACACCTTTCCCCATGAATTCATTTTTATTATCTCTTAATTCTACTGCTTCAAAACTTCCTGTAGATGCACCTGATGGTACCATTGCTATTCCCGAAAAGCCACCTTCTGTTATTACTTCCACTTGTACTGTTGGATTTCCTCTAGAATCTATTACTTGCATTGCTTTTATACTTTCTATTCCTAAAAATTGTTTCATAATATCACTCCTTATTTTGTTAGTATTTACAATTATTGGAATATTATGCAAAATTATTGTTATATAATAAACAGAATGTTTTATGAAAGCGGGTCGCATATCATGCGACCCCTACAGTTTGCATTGATTTTTCCTATGCAATTAAAAGAGGCACAATAATGTGCCTCCATACAATAATATTTTTTATTTAATAAAATTTATCATGAATTGCTTTTAACGCTAAGTTAGCTTCTTTTTTATTTACCAATACTGATATTTTTATTTCAGATGTACTAACCATGTGCATATTTATATTATTTTCATATAATGCCTCAAACACTTTTGCAGCAACACCAGGATTATTTACTATTCCTACACCTACGATAGATATTTTAGATAATTCATCACAATGTGCAATTTCTTTTGCTCCTAATTCGATTAAATTTTCATTTAATATTTTTAATACTTTTTTTGTTTCATTTGTTTTTACTGTAAATGATATGTCTTTCATTGCATGTTCACCTGCTGATTGAACTATTGTATCTACATTTATTTTATTCTCAGAAAGTAATTTGAAAACTTTATATGTTCTTCCAATTTTATTATCTAACCCTATTATTGTTATTCTTGTTATATTATCATCCTTTGCTACACCTGTTATATATAAAGATTCCAAATCTTTTTGTTCAACAACTTTAGTGCCTCTACTATTATTTTCAAATGTTGATTTTACATATATTGGTACTTCGTAATTTTTCCCAATTTCTACACATCTATTATGCAAAACTTTTGCACCTAAGCTTGCTAATTCAAGCATTTCATCATAAGTGATTGTATCTAATTTTTTTACATTATCTACTACTCTAGGATCTGATGAATATACTCCATCAACATCAGTATATATGTCACATTTATCCGCTTTTAAGCTTGCTGCCAATGCTACAGCAGTTGTATCTGAGCCACCTCTTCCAAGAGTTGTAATATCTCCAATTTCATTTATTCCTTGAAAACCTGCTACTATAACGATATTTCCTAAATCTAATTGTTTTTTTATTTTATCTGTTTCTATATATTTTATTCTTGCTCCTCCGTAAACACTATCTGTTACTATTGGTAATTGCCAACCTGTATAAGAAATTGCATCATATCCTTTTTCTTTTAAACACATTGCCAATTTTGAAATTGTTATTTGCTCTCCAACAGATACTAAAACATCATGTTCTCTTTGTAGCGGATTTTCAGTTATTTCTTTTTCTTCAGCAATTAGCCTGTCTGTTGTTTTTCCTTGTGCTGAAACTACTACTACTACTTTATTATTATCATTGTATTCTTTAATTATATGTTTACAAATATTATATAATTTCTCTGTGTCTGCCACTGAACTACCACCAAATTTTTGTACAACTATACCCATATTTAAAGCACCTCTTTTTACTTTTTTGGCAAATTTTAAATTTAAAATTCGCCTTATTATATTTTATTTAAGACGTGCTTATTTTGTTAATCTTATTTTTAATTCAATGTACTATTTACCACTACATTACTCGTTATATTATAATGTATCTTTTTAAAATACTATTGCTTACATTCCCCGTTCCTATAAATTGTTTTTTTTCATTATATATTTTTATTATTCCATCTTTTTTATCTGTTTTGATTCTACCACCATTTAAAAACAATGATAATTTATCATCTTCTAAAACAATACTATCACTATCATAAAAAATATCTTCTATTGATATTATTTTTATATTATCTTTATTTTTCTCTAAATTTTCTAAATCGTATGCATCATCTATTTTAAATCTATCCACCTGTATTCTTACAAGTTCTTTCATAAATCCAACTGTCCCTAATTTGTTTGCGATATCTTCGCATAATGATCTAATATATGTACCTTTAGAACATGAAACTGTAAATATTATCTCTAAATCTTTTATATTTTCCAATTTTATATCATATATATTTACTTCTCTTTTTGGTACATCAATTTGTTTTCCTTCTCGTGCATACTCATATAATTTTTTACCATTAATTTTTATTGCTGAATACATTGGTGGTGTCTGTATTTGCTTACCCAAAAAAGATTTTAATATTTTTTCTAATTCTTCTTTATTAGGAGATACAGTTTTTTTTCTTTCTATTACTTTTCCTTCAGAATCTCCTGTATCTGTTTTTTCTCCTAATTTTATTATAGCGGTGTAAGTTTTATCATGTTCCAATAGATATTCAGATAATTTTGTAGCTTTTCCTATAAGTATTGGCAAAACCCCTGTTGCATTAGGATCTAGTGTTCCAGTATGTCCAACTTTTTTTGTATTATATATTTTTCTAATTTTATTTACTACATCATGTGAAGTATAGCCTTTAGGTTTATTTATTATTATTATTCCGTCCATGCCATTTCCTTTCTATATGTATATGTTTTTTGTATTATTAAAAACATTATTATACAAAGCATTTCTCATATGTCTTGCACGGAACGACGAGGGCGTCGTTCCCTACTTTGAACTATATTTTTATGTAGCAATAATAAAGGGCACTTTTATGTGCCCGTAAATTATTATTCTTCATCTATAAAATTAAATTCATCTTTGAATTTTTCTTTAAAAATTTCAAATACTTTGTTTAATGTATCTTCATCTTCAACACTTACATAAGATTCTTCATCTTCATTTTCTGTATCTTCTACCTTTAATATTACTACTTCTCCTTCTGCATCTTCGTCTTCTTCAACAGGTAGTAATACAACATATTCTTCATCATCTAATTCAATTAAATCTAAAAATTCAAATTGAACTTCGTCTCCATTTTCATCATTTAATACTATTATGTTATCTAATTCTTCCTCCATTGATTCTGGATTATTTGTTTCATCACTCATTTTTCTTTTCTCCTTTCAAATTATTTATATTTAAATTGTATTTTATACAATGTTAATGTCTTAATTAATTATTATTATTTGTAACTTTATGTATTGTTATTCCTTTTCATGTATATTTCTAATATGTATTCAGCAGATATTGTATCTACTATATTTCTTTTTTGTTTTTTATTAACATCTAAAAAATTCATTGTTTTATGTGCAGATACCGTTGTTAGTCTTTCATCTATTGTTTCTATTTTTATTTTATTATATTTGCATTTTAGCTTATGAATAAATTGATTTGTAACCTCTACTCTTGTACTTGATGTTCCATTCATATTTATTGGCATTCCTACAACTATTGTATCTATTTCATACTCGTTTAATATTTCATCTAATCTTTTTAACAAGATTTTATCATTTCCATTATAATGAATTGTTTCTAAACCTTGTACTGTTATGCCTAATAAATCAGTTATGGCTAGTCCTACTCTACTGTCCCCATAATCTATACCTAATTTTCTCATAATTATTCTATTCCTATATAATTCTTAACTAATTTTTCTAGCAATTCATCTCTTTCTATTTGTCTTATAAGATTTCTTGCATCATTATGACTTGTAATGTAAGTAGGATCACCTGATAGTATATAACCTACTATTTGATTTATTGGATTATAACCCTTTTCAACTAATGCATCATATACGGCTCTTAATATTTCTTGGCTTTTTGCATTACTATCTTTATCTACATTAAATTTCATAGTTCTATCCATATTCATAATTCATCATCACTTTCTATATACAATTTATACTACTTTCTTGCGAATCCGCGCTATCTAAATAATCTTCTAGTTTTTTATTAACTCCCTCTAAGCCTGTTCCCTTGTAATAATTTGATATAACAATATTTAACTTTGGCTGCATTTTATTTTTACTCTTAGCTTTTATATTTTCATTTTCTATTACTAGTTGTTCAGCATGATTTTTTATATTTTGCACAAAGCTTATTACGTTATCTGTATCTACTCCTGAAAATACGATTACAAATTTAGGTCCCATATATCTTACAAATAAATACTCTGATGATATACTCTTTTTTACTAGATTGCTTATACTAATTATAGTATTATCTCCTGCTTTTCTACCTAATTTTTCATTTATTTCTTCTATGTTTATTATTTTAAACATACAGATTGTTGATGTTGTATATTGATCTATAATTTTTTTGCCTCTGCCATATAAATATTCTGCTGAATATAAATCTGTAAATTTATCTTTTCTGTGTATATTTTCCATTGTATTTTGATATGTTACATTTTTTAAAACAGCAACTATATTTTCTTTTACTATTTCCAATATAGTAGTATCCATTTTATCAAATGCATGCATTGTTCCGCTTTCAATTATCCAATATCCTATATATACATTATCTATATAAAGTGGGAAAAACATAGCTGATTTTGCTCTGCCAAATTCCATTTTTTGATATGGTAATTTTTCGTCTTCTTTGTTTATTGTTATATATTTAGATTGTGCTGTTGTAATACTATCTTTAAAAATATTTTCTTTGTGTAAATTCTTTAAAGTGTCCCAATGTCTCTCATCTACATTTGTTGCTCTAATTACATATTCAGCTCCATTAAATACTACTATTGTTGAATATTTTACTCCATATCTTTCTAGCAAAATTTCATTTATTTTATTTAGTTTTTCGTCTACAGATGTAGATTCTCCTAATGTGTTCATAAAATCTTGCACAATATTTAGTCCTTTTATTGTTTCGTTTATACTATTAAATTTTTTTATTTTTTTGTTTAATGATAAATTATACATGATTAATGCAAGTAATATAATAGCAAGTAATAGTATAACAACTATCTCTAATCCCACAAAATCACCTCTATTAGTCTATTTATTAGTATCTTTTATTTATAAATGCATTCCTTCCATATTGTTGTCCTATTAATGGATATACCATATTAGCCAACTCTTTTAATCTAGCATTAAATAATTTTGTATATGGTTTTAAAGTAATATTACAATTAACTAATGCCTCTAAATATGCTGCATAATTTTGTACTTCAAATGGTATGCTTACATATTTTACTAATGTTCTATCAAATAATTCTGTCATGAAAGACATAGATGGGTCATTATAAAATGCCATTCCACCAATTATAACTTTTGGTGATAGTCCTCCAACTCTTTGTTCTTTATTAATGATTATCTTTAGTTTTTGTTCATTTATTATATTTTTATTTTTTAAATCTCTTAGGAATGATGTTAATGGTTGTATTGTTAAAACATCCATACTTTGTACTAAGTATATTTCCTGTGAATTATAAAAATATTCTATTGGTGTATTAAAATCACAATCTATAAGAATTAGTGAATAATTTTGTACAAGTGTAGATAATATATTTTCAGCATCATCAATATTTTGATTTGTGTCTGGTACAGCAGTATATACTGTTAAATTCTTATTTACCTTTATTCCTTCTGGAATATTGCTTCTTAAATTGTTTATAGATTTTTCTGCGATGTTTCTAAGACTTTCCTCATTTTTTGTATATATATAATATGCATTTCTACTTTGTGTCATATCTAATATAGCAGTAGAAATTCCCATAGAAGAAAATAACTCAGCCAAATTATTTACTATAAAAGAAGTTCCATTTTTTGTAGTACCAACAAAAGATACTACCTTTTTATCTTTTGTAAGTAAACTTGATAAATCAAAATTTGAATTATATTGTTGTTGTAATATAGCATTATTATATTCTTCTGCCATTCTTTGTTGTATATCAGTTTTTGTAGTAATAGAATCATCTTGTGTACTTTGCTCTAAATCAAACAAATTAACAGTTTCTGCTTCATTTGTTTGATTATCATTGCTATCTTCTAAGTCAAATAAATTAACATCCTCTTGAACTACTTTTTTAGGTCTACCTCTTCCTCTTTTTGGTTCAGCTGAAACATTAATATTTTCTGGTACTGGATTTTTTCTAGGTCTACCTCTTCCTTTTTTTGGCTCAGCAACAACTGGTTCTGTTTGAATTAAATTTTCTTCAACATCTTCGTCATCTTCTATTTTTACTGTAACTGGAGTAGGTTCTTTTGTTTCAGGTATCTCAGTTGCTTCAGGCATAACTCTTTTTATTGATTTTGCTTCAATCTCTGTTGGTATTACTACTGGTTTTATCATTCTTGGAGATTTTATTCTGTTTTCCAACATATCTATTTTTATTTCATCTGGATTAATATTGCTATTTGGTGATTTTATTTCTTTAGCCTTATAATTTTCAACTTTTTTAGGAATATATTGCGTTGTGTTAGGTTTTCTTTGTTTTGTATTGCTTCCTCCAGTACCCATTACTAATTGTTGGTACTTTGGAGATTCCTCTTCAAGTACTGCTTTTACACCAACTGGCAAGAAATTAATTATTATTTTTAGTTGCGCATCATTATATTGAGAAACTATATTGTTAAAACTATCAGTATATTTTTCTGTGTTTCTTCCTAGCTTTTTATAATGTGCTAATATACTTTGAATTTCTGTTTCACTAACATCATTTTCATTCTCTGTTTGATAATTAACATCATCAGAATCTATTTTGTAATATTGCTTAGCTTCTTTCTTTGTTCTTGGTTTTCTTATTAGTTCACATACGTTTTCTATACTTTTATCTTGTCCTACAAGAGCACTATATACCCCTATTCCAAAGAATTTTACTAACATAGCATCTCCGAAATTTCTTCTTTCTGTTGTAATTAATATAATTTGTGCGTCTTTTCCTGTAGGATCAATAGCTTCATCACTTATACTATCTAATTTTTCAAAAATAAATTTATCTATGCTATCATAGTTATTACTAGCAAATGGCTCTAAATCTTCGCTAATAACAATTCTATCATAACTTTTATCTTTTTGTAATTCTTTTATTATTGCATTAAAGTAATAAACATTTTTATAAGAAAGAATTTCTTTATACTGTTTTTGATACTCTCTAACTATTGATTCTGAAATGTTTTCATCACTAACTGCAAATAAAACTTTCATTTGTTTAACCCCTCCAACCTCTTACTACAATTGCAAAAATAAGTGGCAATACTTGACATATAACTAATATTGTTATAAAAGTAACAACTAAATGTAATCCTTTATCTCTTAAATCCAATTTTCTTATTCCTATTACATATTGAAATATCGCTCCAACTGCAATTCCTATGAAACAAAGTGGAATACTATATAATCTAACTTTATTTAATATATATGCAGTCATTCCGTAAGTTGTTGATCCATATAACTCGTTATAATCCTCTATTTCCTTTTTAGTGTTTTCTTTTACTTTTATAAGTTCACCTGCAACTTGTTCATCTATTATTCCTTCTTCATTATTTTGTGTATCAGTTGCAAAAACTTGTAATGTTCCAAATATTGTTATTACTAATAAAAATATTATCGCTATCTTCTTTATTATATGTAATTTCATACGGAAATACTCCTTTCACGATTTTATACTAATATCTATAATCATACAATATAATTAAAGAAATATCAATATTATTATTAAACTTTTTTTCAAAATATTTGAAGGTTAGTCAATCATATGTCACACTTTCTTGAAAAATATATTCTTTGAGTACTCTATATTGTTACAAACGATT
>CANRED010000025.1 GCA_947629555.1 uncultured Clostridia bacterium
CGCAACTTAATTATATATGATTTGAATCACTTATTCAATTTTTATAACTTTGTTTCACATCAATTGTAATACAACAAAAAAAATGATAAATAATTTGTATTTATGTTGAAAAAAATTGTTTTATACTATACAATAAAAAATAAATAAAATATTACGGAGGTAGAGAATATGTCAGTAATAATGAATGGAAAAGAAGTAGCACAAAAGGTAAGAGATGAACTAAAGAAAGAAGTTTCAAATTTAAAAGATCAAGGGAAAATTCTTAAATTTGCTGTAATTATGGTGGGAGATAATAGTGCATCAAAAATATATATTAAAAATAAAAGCAAAGCTTGTGAGGAAGTTGGAATAGATTGCGAAGAATATATATTAGATGCAAACATACAAATGCAAGAATTATTAGATTTAATAAAAAAATTAAACAATAGAAATGATATACATGGAATATTGTTACAAAGTCCAATACCTAAACATTTAGACATAGACGAAGCCTTTAGAACTATAGCACCAGAAAAAGATGTTGATGGATTTAATCCAGTAAATGTCGGAAAACTTTGCTTAGGGCAAGATGGTTTTATTGCTTGTACACCTTTAGGAGTTATGAAATTATTAGAAGAATATAATATAGATATAGAGGGAAAAAATGCAGTAGTAATAGGAAGAAGCAATATTGTTGGAAAACCAATGCTACAATGTTTGCTAAATAAAAATGCAACTGTTACTATATGCCATTCTAAAACAAGTAACTTGTTAGAAGTTACAAAGAATGCAGATATAATAGTTGCAGCAGTAGGAAAAGAAAAATTTTTAAAAGCAGATATGATAAAGGATGGAGCAGTTATAATTGATGTTGGAATAAATAGATTAGAAAATGGAACTATTTGTGGAGATGTGGATTTTGAAAATGTAAAAGAAAAAGCATCTTATATAACACCAGTACCTGGTGGGGTTGGACCAATGACAGTTGCAATGTTAATGAGTAATATTGTGAAAGCATCAAAATAGTATATTGTAGGTAAAATATGTAAAAATATAATAAAAAATCTGCCACATCCTTAAATGCAGTAAAATTTGTATGGAACGACGAAGCCAATTTTATTATTGTATAGGAAAAATCATTGCAAACTGTAGGGGTCGGCGTCCTCGACGACCCGTGTGGCGAAGCCACTTTTAATATTATATTTTTACATATGGCACTATATAAAAATATAATAAAAAAATCTGCCACATCCTTAAACGCGGTGTAGTAAGAAAAAGACAAATTTTTATCGCTACGAAAATTAGGCTATCTACTGTTAAACCTACCAGAAGGCGGATGTTCGATTTTTTATATTATATTTTTATATTGGCATATAGCAGATATGGGGGGTAAAATTTAATATTGGGGGTCTTGGAAAGGAAGTTTTATGGATATAAACAAATATTGGATATGGCTCTCAAAATTAGAAGGAATAACTGTAAAAGAAAAATTAGATTTAGTGCAAAAGTACGGTATAGAAAATTTGTGGAATATAGATAAGGCACAAGCCTTTGACATTCTAAAAAATAAAGAGAAGGTAGACGAATTTTTTAAGAATAGGGAGAATGTAGACAAATATCTTGAATATAATTATAAAAATAATATAATGTTTCTTCCAATAATTAATAAAAAATATCCTAGAATTTTAAGAAACATTTATGATCCTCCGATAGTTTTATATATAAGGGGAAATGTAGATATTTTGCAAAATCCATCATTTGCGATAGTTGGCGCTCGTAGTGCTAGTGATTATGGTAAAAAAGTAGCTAAAGCATTTTCTTATGCTTTAGCTACAAAAAATATTAATATAGTAAGCGGTTTAGCTAAAGGAATAGACACATATTCTCATATAGGAGCAATAAATGCTAATAAACATACTATTGCTGTATTAGGTACGGGGTTAGACATAATTTATCCAAAAGATAATAATAAATTATATATGGACATATTAGAAAAAAATGGGTTAATTATTACGGAATATGTGGTTGGAACAAAACCTAAGCCGATGAATTTCCCTGCCAGAAATAGAATTATAAGCGGATTATCTTTCGGAATTTTGGTTGTAGAAGCAAGTAAAAATAGTGGTTCACTTATAACAGCTGACTTTGCACTAGAACAAGGGAAAAATGTATATGCAATTCCACGGAAACATAAGTAGCCCTAACTCTATAGGAACAAATGAGTTAATAAAACAAGGAGCAAAATTAGTAACAAATGTACAAGATATATTCGAAGATTATATAAATATGGTATAAAATTTTACAAAATTACTTTCTTTTTTTATATATATGTAATATAATATAATCGTTATAGCCTTAAGATAAGGAGGAAAAAAATAAATGCCAGAAAAAAAGAAAAAAAATACAAGAAAAGTACCTATAAATAAGAAACCCGTAGTAAAAGGCAAAAATAAAAATATAAACAATGCAAATAACACAAAAAATAAATCAAAAAACAAAACAAAAACAAAACAAATTGTGATAAAAGTATTAATAGTTTTATTAGTTTTATTTTTAGTAGCTTGTGGAATAATAGCAGGAGTAATTTTTGGAATATTCCAAAAATATAAACTTCCAGATGGATTGCTAGGAATGAATTATGAAAATACAGTAATATTAGATACAGATGGCAATGTAATTGCAACATTAAATGCTACTGAAAAAAGAGAAAGTATAAAAATAGAAGAAATGTCTCCATATATACCAATAGCTTTTGTTGCAATAGAAGATGAAAGATTTTATGAACATCAAGGAATAGATATAAAAAGAACAGCAGCGGCAACATTTAAATATATATTTACTGGTAATTCATCTTTTGGTGGTAGTACAATAACACAGCAATTAGTAAAAAATTTAACTGATGAAGATACAAGAGATGCTACAAGAAAAATAAAAGAAATGGCAAGGGCGTATAATTTAGAGAAAACAAAAACAAAAGATGATATACTTGAATTATATTTAAATACTATATTTATGGGCGGAGATGCGTTTGGCGTACAAGTGGCATCAAAGCTATACTTTAACAAAAGTGCATCAGAACTTGATTTAGCAGAATCTGCATTCTTAGCAGGAATAAATAATTCACCAAATGCATATAAACCATTTGAAGATAGTGACGAAATGAGACAAAAAATAAAATCAAGAACATTAACAGTTATAAATAAAATGCACGATTTAGGAAAGATAAATGAAGAAGAATACAATACAGCAGTAGAAAAAGTAAATAATGGATTAACATTTACAAAAGGAAATATAAGTGCAAATAATTATTCATATCACACAGATGCTTTAATAGCACAGGTTATTAAAGATATACAAGAAGCAAATCCAGATATGAGCTATGATACAGCAGAGTTTTATCTTTATAATAGTGGATTAACAATATATTCAACACAAGTTTCATCAATACAGAATATAGTAGAGCAAGAATATAAAAATCCTAGTTATTTATATAAATCATCTAAAAATTATATAAAAGATTCAGAAGGAAATTATACAGATGTACGTGCAACAACACAGTCTGCAATGGTAATAATAGACCATAAAACAGGTCAAGTAGTTGCTTGCGTTGGAGGATTAGGAGAAAAAACTGCAAGAGGACTAAACAGAGCAACACAAGCTGTAAAGCAACCAGGTTCATCAATAAAACCATTAGCAGTTATTGCACCAAGCTTAGAAAAAGGACTTATTACTGCTGCAACGGTAGTAGATGATACACCAGTTACTTATGGTAACTGGTCACCAAAAAATGATACAGGTGGCTTTTATGGACTTATGACAATTAAAAATATTATTAGAGTATCACGAAATATACCAGAAGTTAAAATGATGAGTAATTTAGGACCTGAAAATTCTATTGAATTTTTAAAGAAACTTGGAATAACAACGGTGGATGAAAACGATGCTAATCTATCAACAGCATTAGGTGGATTAACTAGAGGAGTAATACCACTTGAAATGGCAGCAGCTTATGCAGCTATTGCAAATGACGGAGTATATATTGAACCTAAATTTTATACAAAAATAGAAGATGCAAATGGAAATGTAGTATTAGAAGCAAATCCAGAAATAAGAACTGTAATGTCTGCAGATAATGCATATATACTAAAAACTATTTTAAGAGAACCATTAAAAGCAGGAGGAACTGCAGGAAATGCATATGTTCCTAATATGGACGTTTGTGCAAAAACAGGAACTACAGATAATCAGCATGAAAGATGGCTTTGTGGATTTACTCCATATTATACTGCTGCAACTTGGTTTGGATTTGATGAAAGTGAAAAAATACCAAATGGTGGTGTTAATACAGCAATGACTATATGGGGTAAAGTAATGAGAAGTGTTCATTCAGGGCTAGAATCAAAAAGTTTTAAACCAACTGGCAATATAACTACTGCTAGAGTATGTAGTAAATCAGGATTACTTGCAGTAGATGGATTATGTGATGGATGTACTTACGTGGAAGAATTTGTTAAAGGAACAGTACCAACAAAATCTTGTACAACACATGTTAAAGAAAAAGTATGTTTACAAGAAGATGAAACATATAAAAAGGCAACAGAGTTTTGCCCAAATGCAGAAGAAAGGGTATTTATAACAAGACCAAATAGTGATACAGATAGATCTTGGGAAAAAGCTGGTGATGCAAGTCAAATGCTTCCTGAAGAAACTTGTAGTGTTCATACTGAACCAGAAGTACCATCAACAACTGAGCCAACACCCGAGCCATCAACTACTCCATCACCAGTAGTACCATCAACAAGTCCATCACCACAACAATCACCAAGCCCAACCGTTTCAACATCACCATCAGTTGCACCAAGCATTGAGCCAAGTGTAGAACCGTCAAAAGAACCAGGAAATACACAAAATGGTGATGGTACAACATCAGATTAAAAATTTAAAAATTAATTTTACTAACGTGTTGCCACTATAATTATTAAACGTTATAGTGGCAATTGTTTTTAAAATAAATTTAACAGGAGGTTATTATGCAAATAAAATTTTACAATACATTAACAAGAAAAAAAGAGGAATTTACACCAATCAGTAAAGATATAGTAACAATGTATTCTTGTGGACCAACCGTATATAAAGATGCTACCATAGGAAATATGAGAACTAATATCTTTATGGATACATTAAGAAGAACTTTAAAATATAATGGATATAAATTAAAACATGTTATGAATATAACAGATGTAGGACATTTAGTTTCAGATGCAGATGAAGGCGAAGACAAAATGATAAAATCTGCAAAAGAGCAAGGCAAAACTCCTTTAGAGATTGCAGAGTATTATACAAATTTGTTTATGAAGGATTTAGAGAGATTAAATATAGATTTACCAGAAATTATATGTAAGGCTACAGATAACATCAAAGAAATGATAGAGTATGTACAAAAATTAATAGAAAATGGATATGCTTACGAAACTTCAACCGCAATATATTTTGATGTATCTAAATTAGATAGTTATGGTATACTTTCAGGAATAAATTTAAAAGATCAAAAAGCAGGAGCAAGAGTAGAGTTAGACGAGGAGAAAAGAAATCCTTATGATTTTGCATTATGGATAAAAGCACCAGAAAATCATTTAATGAAATGGGAAAGCCCATGGGGATTAAGTTATCCAGGATGGCATATAGAATGTTCAACAATGGGTAAAAAATATTTAGGAGAACAATTTGATATACATACAGGTGGTGTAGATTTAATACCAACACATCATGAAAATGAAATTGCACAAAGTAAAGGATGTACAGGAAAGATACCGGCAAGATTCTGGATGCATGGAGAGTTTTTATTAATAAATGGTGGAAAAATGTCAAAGAGTTTAAATAATGTATATCTTGTTGAAGATATAGTAAAAAGAGGATATTCTCCACTTGCATATAAACTATTTTGTTTCACATCACATTATAGAAATAAATTGAATTTTACATGGGAAGGAATAGATGCAGCAGACAAATCATTAATTAAATTAAGAGAAGCATATGCAAAGCACTTGCAAGGAGAAGATGCATTATCTGAAGAAGAAATTAAAGAGTATAAAACAAAATTCCAAGAAGCAATAAATGATGATTTAAATATGCCTGTTGCAATGAGCATTGTTTGGGAAGTTGCAAAAAACAATAAAAAATCTAAGCAATTAGCAGAGTTATTATTAGATTTTGATAGAGTTTTAGGGTTAAAAATAGATGAAAAAACAGAAGAAACAGTACAAGATGTACCAACTGAAGTGCTTAAACTTTTAGAAGAAAGAAATATAGCAAGACAAAACAAAGATTGGGTAGAATCTGATAGATTAAGAGATTTAATAAAAGAAAAAGGTTATATGGTAAAAGATTCTAAAGATGGAACAACATTAGAAAAAGTATAGTGTTGAATAAGTCTAGATTATGTGATATAATATAATAAACTTTTTGAAGGAGGTTATGGCTTATGAAATTTTATCGGTTCTATTTCAAAGTTTATTTCATTTATAAAAATCACGGAGTATTAGATGTAGTAATATTTAGTGAAGAAACAGTTTGTAATGATGCTCTTGTAAAAGTTGCTCTTTCAATGATAAAAGATGCAGAAGAGTATTCTGGTCAAATAATTAATTGTGAAGATATATACTATTATGAAGAGGAAAGAACATCAACTGCAAATTTTTCATTAAAGTTTAAAACCGATAAGCGCAGAAAAAGTTATGTTGAAAAATTTTCAACCATGTAGCGATAACTATAAAAGGATTCCATAATGGAATCCTTTTAGTAATAATTTGTAAAGGATAAAATATATGTTTAATATAAATGAAGAACTAAAAAAACTACCAGCAAAACCTGGAGTTTATATAATGAGAGATAGAGATAATACTATATTGTATGTTGGAAAAGCAGTTTCTCTAAAAAATAGAGTAAGACAGTATTTTAGGAAAACTAATAAAACTGAAAGAATAAAAAGAATGGTTTCTTTAATTGACCATTTTGAATATATAGTAACAGATAATGAAGCAGAGGCATTAATTCTAGAATGCAATTTAATAAAGAAAAATAAACCTAAGTTTAATGTTTTGTTAAAAGATGATAAAACATATCCATATATAAAAATAGATGTAAAATCTGATTATCCTAGCGTATTTATAACAAGAACTGTTTTAAATGATGGAGCCAAGTATTTTGGCCCTTATGCAAATCCAGGTAGTGCAAAAGAAATGGTAGATTTTATTAAGCAAAAATTTCAAATAAGGCAATGTAGAAATTTTAAGTCTAATAAAAGAGCATGTTTAAACTATCATATAAAGAAATGTTTAGCACCTTGTATGGGGTATGTATCTAAAGAAGAGTATCGAGAGCAAATAAATCAAATTATAATGTTATTAGAGGGAAAAACAGAAAAAATTATAAAAAAGATAGATGATGAAATATTAGAATTAGCAAACAAAATGGAATATGAAAAGGCAGCATTATTAAGAGATAAAAAACTTGCAATAGAAAGAATTTCATTAAAACAGAAGGTATCTAATATAAATGAAAATACAATAGACGTATTAGGTATGGCAAGAAATAACATAAAAGTATGTATTGAAGTTTTTTTTGTAAGAGGCAGTAAAATGGTAGGAAGAGAGCATTATTTTTTTGATAATTTAGAAGATGTGGAAGATAAGGAAATACTATCAAGTTTTATAAAACAATATTACTTTGATAAACAAGATTTGCCAAATAAAATAATGCTAAAGGAAGAAATAGAAGAAACAGATATAATACAAGAATATTTAAGTAAAAAAGCTGGTAAAAAAGTGGAGCTTAAGTTCCCACAAAAGGGAGAAAAATTACGTTTTGTAGAAATGGCAGAAAATAATGCGAAGATAACATTAGAAAATAGTTCTAAAGAAAAAGAAGGAATACTATTAGAATTAAAAGAAGTATTAAATTTAGAAAAATTACCAAGAAAAATAGAGTGCTTTGATATATCAAATATTTCAGGAACAAATATTGTTGCTGGAATGTGTGTAGCAATAGATGGAAATATAAAGAAGAATTTATCTAGAAGGTTTAAAATAAAAACAGTATATGGACAAGATGACCCTAAATGTACAAAAGAAGTAATTGAAAGAAGAATAAAACACTCATTAGAAGGTACAAGTAGTGGCTTCGGAAATTTGCCAGATTTAATATTGGCAGATGGGGGCATAACACAAATACGTGCAATACTAGAGGTAGTAAATCAATATGGCTTAAAAATACCAGTGTATGGTATGGTAAAAAATGATAAGCATCAAACTAGAGCATTAATAGATAAAGATAGAAATGAATTTAAAATAAGTAAAGAACTGCTAAATTTTATAACTATTTTTCAAGATGAGGTTCATAATACTGCTATTGAATATCATAGAAAATTAAGAGAAAAAGAAATGTTAAAATCTGAACTTGATGATATAAAGGGCATAGGAGAAAAGAAGAGACAAGATTTATTGAAAAAATTTGGTAGTATAGAAAATATTAAAAATGCAAGCATAGAAGAATTAACACAAATAAAAGGGATAAATGAAAATTTAGCAAGAAAAATAATAAATATGAACAAAAGTTAGGCATTTTAGTTGAATTATTGTATACGATTATGATAATATATATGAATAAATATACTATTTTCCGAATATATATTTAATAGAAGGAAAAAATTTACTATAAAATTTGGACAAACTAATATTAAATATTTATGGGGGTATATTTATGGAATTTGCAAAAGAAAATTGTTTTGATGTAAGATACAATAGTTACAAAGATGTTTTAGAGGTAAATAACAAAAAGAAAGGTATATTGGCAAGAAATAAATTTATAGTAGGAACGTTAGGTATAACTTTAATATGTGTATTAGCAAATTTATATTTAGTATATAAATTTTTTACAATATTATTTGCAATAGGAGCATAAAAAAATATAATTTCGTTGCACTGTATTTTCTTTTCTTACGTAGGGGTCGGCGTCCTCGACGACCCGTTCTGCAAATACACATGCATTCTTTATATAAGGAATGTACCGGAAGGTTTTATATCAATAAAAAGGAGAAATAAAAATGGAAATAATAATTGGAAAAACAGCTGGATTTTGTTTTGGAGTAAAGAATGCAGTAAACAAAACTTATGAACAGTTAGAAAATAATACTCAAAATTTATATTGTTTAGGAGAATTGGTACATAATGAAAAAATTGTTGAGAATCTTTTAAAAAAAGGTGTTAAAACCTTAGATAATATCAATGAAATACCAAATGACTCTAATGTTATTATAAGAGCACACGGAGTAGAACCTGATACATATCATAGGGCAAAAGAAAAGAACATAAGTGTTATAGATTTAACTTGCCCAAAAGTTACAAAAATACATGAATTAGCGGAAAATTTTGCTAAAAACAATTATTATATAATGCTAATAGCAGAAAAAAAACATCCGGAAACAATAGGAACAAAAGGCTTTTGCGGAAAGAATAGCAGTATAATCGAGAATATTGAAGATGTAGAAATTGCGATACAATGTTTTAAAGAATCAAAATTAAGTAATATAGCTATAATTGCACAAACAACTTTTTCAGTGGAAAAATTTAATACTATAGTGGAAAATATAAAAGAAAAAGTAGACTGCAATATAGAAATAAAAAATACAATATGTAATGCAACTGCAGTAAGACAACAAGAAACTGAAGAATTATCTAAAAAAGTGGAGTTAATGATAGTAATTGGCGGAAAAAATAGTGCAAATACAAAAAGATTATATGATATATGTTGTAAAAATTGTAAAAATTCAATTTTAATACAAAATAAAAATGATGACGATTTAATAAATGCAATAAAAAATAAATATGAAACAATTGGAATAATGGCTGGTGCATCAACACCTGAAGAGAGCATAAACGAGGTTATAGAATATATAAAAAACATTGGAGGATAAAATGAACATAGCAAATAATTGGGAAGATTATGAAATACTAGATATGGCAAATGGAGAAAAGTTAGAAAGATGGGGAAAATATATTCTAGTAAGACCAGATCCACAAATTATATGGCATAAAAAAACAAATGAAGGTAAGTGGAAAGATGCAAATGCCATATATAACAGAAGCAAAACTGGAGGGGGAAGTTGGAGTTATAAAACAAAACTTCCAGACAGTTGGAAAATAAATTATAAAGAATTAACCTTCAATATAAAACTAATGGGATTTAAGCATACAGGCTTATTCCCAGAACAAGCAGTTAATTGGGATTGGATGATTGATAAAATAAAAAATGCAAAAAGACAGATTAAAGTATTAAATCTTTTTGCATATACAGGAGGAGCATCTGTTGCATGTTTATATGCAGGTGCTTCTGTTTGCCATGTTGATAGTTCAAAAGGAATGGTGTCATGGGCAAAAGAAAATGTTATTGCATCAAATTTGCAAGATAGACCAATTAGATACATTATAGATGATGTAGTAAAATTTGTTTCAAGAGAAATAAGAAGAGGAAACTTTTATGATGCAAT
Organism: uncultured Clostridia bacterium; assembly: GCA_947629555.1. Classification (GTDB taxonomy): domain Bacteria; phylum Bacillota; class Clostridia; order TANB77; family CAG-508; genus CAKPQL01. The sequence continues at coordinate 10,523 of CANRED010000025.1, forward strand.
AATAATGGATCCACCATCTTATGGAAGAGGCTCAAACGGAGAGGTATGGCAATTTGAAGATAGTATTAATGATTTAGTTGGATTATGCATGCAAGTGTTAAGTGATAATCCTTTATTTTTCTTAATAAATTCATATACAACAGGTATATCATCTTCTGTATTAAGCAATATCCTAAAATTAAATATGAATGGAAAATACAAAGGTAAAATATCATCAGGAGAAATTGGATTACCAATGAAAAATTCAGATTTAGTTTTACCATGCGGAATTTATGGACGTTGGGAAAACATCTAGTATTTTGAAATTAATTGTAGGGGTTGCATAGTATGTAATCCGTTCAAATAAATTATATGTATTTCAAGTAAATATATTATTTTTTTGCACCTTGGTGTCGCAACCTCTAAATTTAATTATTTAGTAGGTTGCTCCATTCGCCCTTCGCTTTGCTTCGGTTGGTCGCTTACGCGGTGCTTAAAAAATAATATATTTACTTGAATGTATAATCAATATCTACTTAAATTAGTAAAATAAAAATAACAAATCTTTAAAAGGAAATAAAAATGAAAAAATTAAATGTAATATATGAAGATAATCATATAATTGTAGTAGAAAAGCCAGTTAACATACCTTCTCAGCAAGATAAAACAAACGATATAGATATGCTAACTATAATAAAGAACTATTTAAAGGAAAAGTACAATAAGCCAGGAAATGTATATTTAGGTTTAGTACATAGATTAGATAGACCAGTTGGCGGAATAATGGTGTTTGCAAAAACATCAAAAGCTGCTGCAAGATTAAGTGAAAGTATACGAAATAAAGAGTTTAATAAATACTATTTAGTAATAGCAGATGGAAAATTTGATCAACAATCAGGTGTGTTAGAAGATTATTTATTAAAAAATGAAAGAACAAATACAAGTAAAGTAGTAAAAGAAGGGACTAAAAACGCAAAATTTGCAAGATTAGAGTACGAAATAGTAAAATACAATGAAGAAATAGATTTGTCTGTTGTGAAAGTTAAATTAGATACGGGAAGGCATCATCAGATAAGACTACAATTAGCAAGTAGAAATCATAGTATATGTGGAGACCAAAAGTATGGGACTAGAGGTAGAGGAAAACAAATTTCTTTATGGGCATATAAATTAGAGTTTCCACATCCAATAACAAAAGAAATAATGTCATTTGAATTAGAGCCAGAGCATACTGGTTCATGGAAAATATTGGATTAACATAATAATGTAATTTCTATGTAACAAAATTGTAACAAAACTGTAACAAAACTGCAAAGTCCATGCAACAGTAAGGAGATATAAAACGACTTTAAAGTACTACTTTTGACATTTTAAACAGAAATTGATATAATCAAGCCATCCTAGACAAAGAAAGTAGTGATTGTATGATTTTTAAAAATGACATATCAAATTTAAAAACAGACATCGGAGAAAAAATCGGACAAAAGATAATAATAAAAGGTTCTTTAGGAAGAAATAGACCTTTTGAAGAAGAAGCTACGATAGAAAAAACATATCCAAATATTTTTGTTGTAAGATATGAAGAACAAAATAGAAGTGTTACATATAGTTACACTGATATATTAACAAGAGCTGTTGAAGTTCAGGTTTTTGATGGAGCAGGATATAGTCCATTAATTCCACCATTACCAACAAAGTAAATTTAAATAATTATCCCCCAGTATAACTGGGGGATTTTCATATCGGCCTATAAGGCCTTGATACTAGCTGACGCTGAAGCGTCCCTGTTTGACAGCTTACGCCACTTTCGTTTGCGTTTTTATTACTTACTACCCTTTAAAAGGGTCTTTATATTCTTTTATTGTTATTTGGTCTGACATCATATCTTCTTTTAATTGATTTTGCACATAATTATATACTGCTGTCTTGTTATTTCCTACCGTACTTACATAAAATCCTCTACACCAAAATGTTCTGTTACTATATTTGTATTTTAAATTCGCATGTCTCTCAAATATTATTAATGTACTTTTTCCTTTCAAATATCCCATGAATGATGATACGCTCATTTTGGGTGGTATACTCACATACATATGTATGTGGTCTGGACATGCCTCTGCATTGATTACTTCTACTTCTTTTCTCCTACATAATTCTCTCAATATCATTCCTATTTCTCTTTTTAACGTTCCATATATCTCTTTTCTTCTATATTTAGGTGCAAATACTATATGATACTTGCATTCCCATGTTGTGTGTGCTAAACTATCTGTGTATGGACTTTTCATACGTCCCACTCCTTTCATTTTTATATTTTAAGCCGTCAAACTTAAAATATTATATCATGTTTGAGTGGGATTTTTGTTACCCTGTGCAAAACTGTAAGTTCTCCGAGTCCCCCAGCATAGCTGGGGGTTAACTCTAAAATTAATATTCAAAATTCCTATTAAAAATAGGAATTTTTTTTGTCCAACAAAATATATATAGTTATAGATAATGTTAAACAAGTTTATTTGGCAATGGTAAAATTGTCAGAATGGAGGTTTTTATGCAATTAGATGCTAACAAAGAGAAAATTTGTATAAATCAATTAGTTGGACAAAAAAGCGATATTGTAGAAATTGAAGGAGATGTAATAGTAAACGATATAAAACCAGATATTTTAAATGCAATAAGTGTAAATGGGAATGTGTGCATATATAAAAAAGAGGTTCAAGACGGAAAAATAAAGTTAGAAGGAGCTGTAAATGTATATGTAATTTATTTGGCGGACGATGAAAATGGTAGCGTTAGAAGTTTAAACACATCGGTAGATTTTAGTAAATCTTTAGATTTCGATGGTTGTAGAGACGGAATGGATTTAGATGAAGCAATAAATATTAAAAATATAGAATGTAAGGTTATAAATAGTAGAAAAATAAATATAAGAGCATTTTTAGATTTAAGCGTAAAAGTGTATTCAAATGATAATATAGATATTATAAATGATGTAAATTCTATAGAAGGAGTCCAATGTCTAAACAATGTGTTAGAGATAAATTCACTTATTGGCAACGGAAATTCAAGAGCATTAGCAAAAGATACAGTTATGTTAGATAATGTAGATAATTTAGCAGAAATTTTAAAATCTGATGTAACTATAACAAATAAAGATATAAAAATGAGTTATAATAAGGTACTTGCAAAAGCAGATGTGCAAGTAAAAATTATGTATTTAACAGAAGATAATAGGATAAAAACAGTTGAAAGCAGTATTCCTGTTATGGGATTTGTAGATATTCCAAATGTAAGTGAAACGAATAATTGTAGCACAAAATATAAGTTGAAAAATTTAATAATAAAGCCTAATAGCTTAGAAGAACATTCTATATATGTTGAAGCAGAAGTAGAAATTAGTTGTTATGTGTATGAGAAAAAGCAAATAAATGTTATACAAGATTTATATAGTCCAACACATAGTTTAGAATTTTCACAAAAACAGGTAATAGCATTAGTAAATAAGGAAAATTGTCAGGAACTTTGTACTGTACAACAAAAACTTACGATTCCTGAAATAGAAAATAATAAAATCTATGATGTTTCAGTAAAACCAAATATACAAAAAGAAGATATTAGAAACGGTATGGTGACTTATGAGGGAGAAGTAGAATTAGAATTTTTATATGAAGCTAATAATTCTAGTAGATTTGGTACTAAAATAGAAAAAATTCCATTTAACTATTCAATAAATAATTCAAACATAAATGAAATAACTTCATTAGATACAAATATAGAAATAAAAACACAAAATTTTGTTGTGTTAAATGATGGAAATATTGATAGTAAAGTAGAATTACAATTTAATGTAGGAATTTCAAAGAATGAAAAGATAAATGTAATAGATAATATAGATATAGAAGAAAAGAAGGAATGTAATCAATATAGTATGGTAATATATTTTGTAAAACCAAAAGATACTTTGTGGGAAATTGCTAAAAAATTTGATAGCACAATAGAAGAAATTGCAAAAGTAAATGAAATAGAAGATGTAAATAAAATTATGCCAGGAATGCAATTATTTATTCCAAAATATTGTAATAGAAAAACGGCGTAATATATGGATACTATATATTCTAGAAGGAAAATTATTCTGCCTAGATTTAATAAGGATAATGAAAAGAATAACAAAATAATAAAAATATTAGTGATATTGTTTATTGCAATATTTACTTTAGCAATTATATTAAGATCAATAAATCCAATTTTTAAAGAAAGTTGTACAGAAAAAGTTCAGGAGATAGCAACAAATATAACGAATACTAAATCTAGTGAAATATTAAAACAAAAGAATTATGGAAATATTGTAGAATTAGTAAAAGATGAAGCAGGCAATATTAATGTAATAAAATCGGATGTAGTTATAATAAATGAAATTGCATCAGATATAGCAATAGCAATACAACAAGAATTAAGTAAGTTACAAATAGAACAAATATCAATTCCTATGGGTAGTTTCTTTGGAAGTAATTTACTTGCAGGATTTGGACCTAACATAAAAATAAAAGTAATACCAGTAGGAAATATAAAAACAGATATAAAAACGGAATTTGTTTCTACTGGTATAAATCAAACTATGCATAGGATATATTTAGAATTAAAATGTGAAGTTAAAATATTAACACCGTTTGAAACAATAGATTCAACCATTACAAATCAAGTTTTGCTAGTAGAAACTGTAATAATAGGAGAAATACCTTCTACATATTATAATTTAGAAGGAATGGAGAATAAAAATTTAATAGATGTGGTGAAGTAGGGGTATATATTATCAATAAAATGTATATATTTTTTCTTCACTCACTCCCAACCGCATAATAGGCTGTATGCCGAAATTTACTTTCGTAATTTCTGCTACAGCCTATAATTTGTCGGTCCCCACATTCGTTCGTATTGAAAAAATATATACATTTTTTTATTGTATAGGAAAAATTGACTTTTTAAATTGATATATTGCAAACTGTAGGGAACAGACCAACGTCGTTCCATGCTCCGAAGCCACTTTTTTTAATATATTGCTAGTTACAGTAATTATACTAATATTTTTTATTGCGTTCTCCAAGGCGTTTAATATATAGATTAATTCATAGTTTAGATACACACTCTACCATATTTGCAGACAGAACTTGACCGGTCGAACTCGTAAAAAATATTAGTATAATTACTTACGAAATAAATAGCAAACTGTATGAGGTGGCATCCACGAAATTATTTTTCTATAATTACATTATAGCCAATAAATAAACCAGTATCTAATACACCAACTATATTTTTTAATTTTTGTTCAAAGGTTTCGTCTATATTTCTAAATACAGCATCTAAAATAAAATTTCCATTTTCGGTAATAATAGGACCATCTTTACCTTTGGCTAATCTTAATATACAAGATTCAGCTCCCATTTCTAGTAATTCATTTTTTACATAGCATAAACTTTCTGGGTGACATTCAATAGGAATAGGAAATTTATCACACAAATTATCAACAAATTTACTATCATCAACTAAAATATATCTTTCTTTACAAGATTTCATAACAAGTTTTTCTTTAAACATTGCAGCACCTCTGCCTTTTATTAGCCAACCATGTGAATCTACTTCATCTGCTCCATCAAAACACCAATCAGGCTTTGCTTGATTTAAAGAAGCGGTTGGAATACCAAGGCTAGCACAAAGCATATTTATTTCATGAGATGTAGGAATTGCTGTAATACTAATATTTTCTTCTTTAATACGTTTTGCAATAGCTTGAGTTGCAAGAAAAGAAGTAGAACCAGAACCAAATCCTATAACCTCACCGTTTTTAACTCTTTTACAAATTTTATTTGCAATTTTTTGTTTTTGTTCAATATTATTAATTTCACCATTCCATTTTATGTTGTTAATAACTTCATTTTTCCAATCCATAACATACCTCCATTTAAAGTTATTTTATACTTATAATAAAAATAAGTCAATTCAAAACATAAATATATTGACAAACTAAAACATAATGGTATATATTTATAATGAAATGAATTGTATGTAATACAATTCATTTCATTAGTGAATAGTTAATAGTGAAGAATGAATAGTGAATAATTATATGTAGGGAACAGACCAACGTCGTTCCACACTCCGAAGATTCTTGCCTCCCCTACTTAAGGGAGGTGTCACCGAAGGTGACGGAGGGTTCTATAAAATAAACAAAGGAGAAATAAAAGTATGCAAAACGCTAAAACCCTTGCTACTGTACACACACACACACACACACATTATGTAGATTAGAAACCGAAAAACCAAATAAAAACATAAATAAAAACACAATTATTTATGTGTATTTTTAATACGCATAAACGGTTGTGTTTTTTTGTTGCAATTTTTATAAATTACAAATTAAACGTTGCGAATAATAATATTATTTTTAACTCCGTTCTCCAAGGCGTTTAAGATACAGACTATTCAAATATTAGAGACACATTCTAATTGAATTAAAGACATAACGACTCAAGGTCGAACTCGTAAAAAATAATATTATTATTCTCCACTAAAAAATTTACAATAAAACCAAACTGTAGGGGTCGGCGTCCCTGACGCCCCGCAATACAACGAAATATCAAAATAATGTGTAGGGAACGACGCCCTCGTCGTTCCGCTACTCCAACGCCTTACTCAATATATTAACGAAAAAAATACAAAATTTAATTTCACAAATCTTAAAGGAGGAATCCATAATGCAAATGAAAAAAACAAAAAACAAAGGAAAAATAAAATCAATAATAATATTTATTGTAATAGCAATAATATTGTTGTTACTGGCCTTTTCAGAAGATATAATGAAACTAGCAAATAAAAACCAAATAAACCTAGCCCAAAATGTAGAAAACAGCACAGGTAGTGGAGAGCCCAATATACCAACAATATCAGCAGGAATGATACCAGTAAAATGGGATGGAACAAATTGGGTAATAACAACAAAAAAAGATACTAATTGGTATGATTATGAAAACGGAAAACCAGCATATATAATGCTAAATGATGGAGTATATCAAAGTGAATTAATACGAGATATGACAAACAAAAAATTAGCAGAAGAAAATATAGGAGCACAAATACAAGAAAGTGATTTAGGAACAATATTTATGTGGATACCAAGATTTACATACAACACAAAAGATGAAATACAGTACACACAAGCAGAGGCAGAATTAGGTGGAGACTGGACGACTCCAGAAATGTTTATGTATTTAACAAATAATGAAACAGCACCAGATTACTCACTAAGTGGAATATGGGTAGAAGAAAAAGTAGATAGTAGCTATTCAAGTAAAATGAACGAAATGAATAAAGAAGAAG
>CANRED010000026.1 GCA_947629555.1 uncultured Clostridia bacterium
TAAAAATCCCAGAAGGAGTAACAAGCATAGGCAATGATGCATTTCGTGGTTGTAGTGATTTAATAGAAATAAAAATCCCAGAAGGAGTAACAAGCATAGGCAATGATGCATTTCGTGGTTGTAGTGATTTAATAGAAATAAAAATCTCAGAAGGAGTAACAAGCATAGGCAATGATGCATTTGCTTATTGTAATGATTTAACAAAAATAAAAATCCCAGAAGGAGTAACAAGCATAGGCGATGGTGCATTTGCTTTTTGTAGTCATTTAACAGAAATAGCAATCCCAGAAGGAGTAACAAGCATAGGTGCTCGTACATTTGTTCGCTGTAGTCATTTAACAGAAATAGCAATCCCAGAAGGAGTAACAAGCATAGGTAAATATGCATTTACTGATTGTATTAGGTTAACAGAAATAACAATCCCAGAAGGAGTAACAAGCATAGGTGCTTATGCATTTAATTATTGTAGGAGTTTAAAAGGAATAAAACTACCAGAGGGAGTAACAAGCATACGTAGTGGTGCATTTCGTGGTTGTAGGAATTTAACAGAAATAGAAATTCCAGAAGGAGTAACGAGCATAAGTGCTGGTGCATTTATTGGTTGTAGTTTAAGAAAAATAAAATATGGAAATCATACTTTAGAATTACCCAATAATATTGAAATATTAAGCCTAAATAAATATGGCCTAATAATATGTACACAAAAGGGAATAAGTATACTATTAAAAAATCAAAAAGATTTAATAAAAGAGGGATATATAGATGAAAATTTATCACAAAAACAAATAGATGAACAAGAAAAAAGATTAAGAGGGAAACTAGAAGCAATATATAATAACAAAAGTTTTATATTAAGTAACAACTTTAATCAAGAACATGCAATAAATTATTTAAATAAGATTATAGATTTAGTAGGAATAAATGAAGCAGAAAATTTGTTAAAAATACCAAATATTATTAGTCAAAGTGATATACAACAATACGGGGAAAACTTATTAAAAGTATATGAACCTAAATATAAGTTAGATGGAAATATTCCACTAGTAATAACAATGCTTGAAAATATAGATACAGTTATTGGTAATGAAAGTAAAGATGTAAGGAATGATAGAAACAAGTTTTATACTAAATTTAATGAATTGTTAGAAAAAGAAAATAAAGATTTAGATATAAAAGAATTATTAGAAACTTGTGCAAAAGAAATAGGATTAAATTTAAATATTTCACAAATTGAAAAAATACAACACAGAATACAAACGATGCAATTAACGGAAAAATCAAGTGAAATAAGAACAAAGATAGAAGAAAAACTAAATAGTGAAGAACAAGGTATAATGCAAATAGGAGTTTCATCTACTTTAATATATAATGTAATAAAACAAAATATATTAAATGGAGGAAAAAAGCAAGATATAGAAGAAATTTTTAATAAAGAAATAAATAAAACAAATGCAGATGGAACAAATTATTATGGAGCAAGTATATTAAGACAACAAGATAAATTAAAAAAAGTTATAAAAGAATTGTATGCAGAAAATAATGAATTATTAAATAATAATATGGTCAATATATTAAGAAATACAAAACAAGCAATAGGAAATAGATGGATATTAAAATTAAAAAATAGTAAAAATAATATAATAGATTTACAGAGTATGACAGAAGAAGAACAGCAACAATTATTACTAAATATGGAAAAAAATCAAATAAACATAGATTTAAAATTTTCAAAGAAATATGAATTAAGACCAAATATATCTTTAGAACAAGCATTAGAAACATTAAATAAAGATAAATATCCAGAATTATTAACTTATGAAAAAGCAGAAATGATGTTTTCAGGTATGAAAGAACCAGTATCAGAAAAATTTGGAAAATGGTTTGTAGAACATAAACAAGAGATAATGAGAGATGCAGAATATCCAATAAAATTAGCAACTTTGCATAATGAATTTGAATATTTATTACAAGATTCAATTACAAATGCTATATTTGAAAATAAAGGATTAAGCCCAAAACTTGCTTTTGATATTTTAGATTCACGAGAAACGAACGGCAGACATGGAAATGAAGAATTAGTAAAAATAGCAAGTAGTGTAAATATTAGTAGAGAGGAATTTAAAACTGCAGAAGATATATTTGAAATAACTAAAAAAAGAGAAAGAAGTTACATCCCAACAGTAAAAAATATTGAGACTAGATACAGAGGAAGAATATTAAGAGCAGATGACCCAATGAATATACTAGCAGGAAATGCAACAAATTGTTGTCAAAAAGTTGGAGGTGAAGGAGAAGGGTCAATGATGCATGCAACAACAGAAAATAATGGAAGAATATTTATAGTAGAAGAAATAGATGAAAAAGGTAATGTAGTAAAACCAGTAGCACAAAGCTGGGTGTGGAGAAATAAAGATAGAGTATGCTTTGATAATATAGAAATTCCAGAAGCAGAAAAGCAAAGATTAAGAAACAATGAACAACAAGGTGGAGATAAAAAAGCTCAACAAGAAATTTTAGAAATATATAAAAAATGTGCAGAAAATATGATAAAACAAGATGAAAGAATGTTAGGTGAACTTGTAAGAAATAAAAAAATAACACAAGAAATGTATGAGCAAATAGTGATAAAAGATGTAACAGTAGGAACAGGATATAATGATTTAGGTAATTTAGTAAGTTCAGGATTAGAGGTAGTACCAACAGAAGAAATGATTTTGCCAAAAGAAAAAGATAAAATATATAATAGCAAAAGACCTTGGATAGATTCAGGAAGAGATTCGGTAATTGGAGAGGGAGCACAATTATATTTAGCAAAAGGAGAAAAAAGAAGAGATAATAAATCAGAAAAACAATATGATTTAGAAGATTTACCAGTAAAACCAATGTACTATAATGAAAGGGAAGTAAGACATCTAAAAGCAAGAACAATAGATAATGGAGTAGTTGAAAAATTAAAAGAAATAGAAGGAAAAGTATTTAGAAATCAACAAAAATTATTAAGTGATTGTAAAGACTACAAAGATTTAGCAAATGTATATGATATAGATAAAAATGAAATACAAGTACAAATAAGTAGGGAAAATGATTGGTATATGATATTTAAAGAAGATGAAAAAGAATTATACATAGCAGATTTAGGCATGGTAAATGGAATAAATGCACAAGGAAGGGGAAAAGAAAAAACGGAGGTAGTACAACAAACATTAGAGATGGAAGAATCAATATATAAATTAATGTTAGATGCAGCAGAAGAACAAAAGCAAGTAAGATTCGAAGCAACAGAAGATACATCGTACATAAATATAATGAAAATGGCAAAAAAAGGATTAGTAAATGTACAAAACGATAATGCAAGAGAATGGGGAAGAAGAGAAGGCGAAGAAATAAAAATGCATGATATGATAATTACAGTAAATAAAGAAAAAATGCAAGAAGAATTAAAAAGAGCACAAGAAAGATTGAAAAAGAAAAAGGATGAAAGATTATTGAGAAAAGTAGAAGATAAATTAGAAGATGAAAGATAATTAAAGTTAGATAAAAAATTAACTAATAAAGTTTGATATAAAAACACACATCTAAAACTGTTAAATTATAGATGTGTGTTTTGGTTTTCTAAATATATTCTTCAATTTTTTTCCATATATCATCACAATAAATTTTCTTTTCAGAAGAAAACGGATAAATTGGGCTATAAGATATACCCAATTGTTGTTTTATATTATTAACATAATTTTGGATTTTTGTAGGAGCAATTTTATCTGCTTTATTGCACAAAACTAAAAAAGGTAAATTTGTTTTTAAAATATAATCATACATTAATAAATCATTTGCAGTAGGGTCATGTCTAATATCAACTAAAAATATAATAAGAGAAATATTGTTTCTAGTTGATAGGTATTGTTCTATAAAACTACTAACACGTTCTTGTTCTACTTTAGACATTTTACTAAAACCATAACCGTGGTAAATCTACAAAATAAAATGAATTATCTATATTATAAAAATTAATCTGCCTAGTTTTTCCAGGTTCACTGCTTGTTCTAGCCAACGCCTTTCTGTTTATCATAGTATTAATAAAAGAAGATTTTCCAACATTAGATTTACCAACTAATACTATTTCTGGTAAAGTAGAATTTGGATACTGCTTAGGACCTACAGCAGATATTTCAAATTTAGGATTTTTAACTTGCATAATTTTTTCCTTTCCAAAACCCTCAGTCACCTTCAGTGACAGCTCCCTTAAGTAAGGGAGCCAAGGTGTATATTGCTTTGATGATATATCCAACGGAACGACGAGGGCGTCGTTCCCTACAATATTTATAATAAAATTTGTAAAAATATTTTCATTAAGCAAGTAATAATAATTCTATTTTTTACGAGTTCGACCTTGAGCCATTTTGTCTTTAATACAGTTAGAGTGTGTTTCTAAAATATGAAGATGCTGTAAATTAAACGCCTTGGAGAACGGAATAAAAAATAGAATTATTATTACTTGTTTGATAGATTTATTTTTTAATTATCTTATCCATTCCACCCATATAAGGTCTTAAAACTTCTGGAATATTAATACTTCCATCTTCATTATAATTATTTTCAAGTAGAGCAATCAACATTCTTGGTGGTGCAATTACAGTATTATTTAATGTATGTGCATAATAATTTCCTTTTTCACCTTTTACACGTATACCTAAACGTCTACTTTGCGCATCTGTTAAATTTGAGCAACTACCAACTTCAAAATATTTCTTTTGTCTAGGACTCCATGCTTCAACGTCTACACTTTTTGCTTTTAAATCTGCTAAATCCCCTGAACAGCATTCTAAAGTACGAACAGGAATATCTAAACTTCTGAATAACTCAACTGTATAAGACCACATTTTATTGTACCACTCATAACTATCTTCTGGCTCACAAACAACTATCATTTCTTGTTTTTCAAATTGATGTATGCGATAAACTCCACGTTCTTCTAATCCATGAGCACCCTTTTCTTTTCTAAAACAAGGAGAATATGATGTCATAGTATATGGTAAATCAGATTTTTGAAGAACTTGATCTTTAAATTTACCAATCATAGAGTGTTCACTTGTACCAATTAAATATAAATCTTCTCCTTCAATTTTATACATCATAGCATCCATTTCTTCAAAGCTCATTACTCCAGTAACAACATCACTTCTAATCATATATGGAGGAATGCAGTAAGTAAATCCTTTATTAATCATAAAATCTCTAGCATAGCTAATTACAGCAGAATGAAGCCTTGCGATGTCGCCAATTAAATAATAGAAACCTTGTCCTGCAACTCTACGAGCAGAATCTAAATCTAATCCACATAAATTTTCCATAATTTCTGTATGATAAGGTATTTCATAATCTGGAACAACTGGTTCACCAAATTTTTCAACTTCAACATTAAAAGAGTCATCTTTTCCAATAGGTACAGAATCATCTATAATATTAGGAATTTTCATCATAATATTTTTAATTTCGTTTGAATATTTTTCTTCTAATTGCTCATTTTCAGCTAATTCATTATTTATATCATTAACTTGTTTTTTTATGTTTTCGGCTTCATCTTTTTGACCATTTTTCATAAGCATACCAATTTGGCTACTTAAATTATTTCTATTCATTCTAAGCTCATCGCCTTTTAATTTAGTTGCTCTATTTAATTTGTCTAATTCTAGAACTTCATCAACTAAACCTAATTTATGGTCTTGAAATTTCTTTTTTATATTTTCTTTTACCATTTCTGGATTTTCTCTAATTAATTTTATATCTATCATAATAAGCATCCTTTCTAATATATAAATTAACATTGTAGGGAACGACGCCCTCGTCGTTCCTCGTAGGGGCGTTAGAAAATTGCCCTTTTAATTATTTTTCACACAAAGTGTGATATGTGCAAATATCTTCACACAATTCAAATCTATGCTTTTGACCAGTAACATTATCTGGTCTTTCAGGTATTACTTCTAAAAACATTTTTTCAGGGCGAACCCAAATCATAGAATCTTGTCTATCATATAGTGGCGAGTATACTACCATTCTTTCTTTACTTTCACTATCTAGGGCAACATTTCTAACGAAATAGTAATTTCCTTTAAAGTGACGATATACTTTTCCAACTAATACACTTTCCATAAATTACCTCCTATAAAATAAACATAACAACAGTTTACTATAAAAATTAATATAATGCAAGGAAAACTTGCATAAACCAAAACTTTAATGAATATAATATTAATAAATTAAAATCCATAAATTAGGAGATAAGTTATGAGTGATAAATATATAGAAAAGTACATGAAAGAAACAAAAATAATAGAAAAAACGAAAGAAGAAACAGATAAGGAACTAATAAAAAGTATTATAAAGACTAAAATTGAGTTAGTAAATGCAAATAAAAATTTTGAATATGCAGAGGCAGAATTAATAGATTGCTATTCATATCAAATAAAATCCTTACAAGCAAAATTAGATTATTTAATAAAAAAAGTTAAGAAAAAAGGCTTGGTTCTAGATATGATAAATGCAATTTCTATGGAAGATGCTGTATAATTTTTCCCTTCACAAAATAATGTGAAGGTATTTTTTTTAGAATATTTGTCCAAATCATTGCATAAAGATTGTAATATAGAATTGTTAAATGGGAGGACAAATATGGATACAAATGTAATAATTACATTTTTTGCTTGTGTACTGGCTTTATTTGTATTTGGTAGGTTATTAGTAGTTCCGCTAAAAACTATATTAAAAATAGTGTTTAACTCACTTCTTGGTGGAGTTCTAATTTATATAATTAATATAATAGGGGCACGGATATAATTTTCATATAGGATTAAATATTTTTACTGCTATATTTGTAGGGATATTAGGTATTCCTGGAGCAGTATTGTTGATTTTGCTGAAGTTATTATTTTAAAGTAGTATAATAAAAACAACTCTCCAGACTAATCTGGAGAGTTGTTTGCTTTTATTCAACTGTTACAGATTTTGCAAGATTTCTAGGCTTATCTACATCTAAGCCTTTTTCTTTTGCAATGTAGTAAGAAAATAATTGTAATGGTATAACAGAAAGAGCAGGGGAGATTAACTTACTAATTGCAGGAATTTCTATCACATAATCAAATCTTGATTTATCTATATCTTGGTTTGTAATTACAAAAGTTTTTGCGCCTCTTGTTGCAACTTCTTGAACATTACTTATACTTTTTTCTACTAAATCGTCATTTGTGATAACTGAAACTACAGTAGTATTATCTTCTATTAATGCTATTGGCCCATGCTTTAATTCTCCAGAGGCATATCCTTCTGAATGAATGTATGAAATTTCTTTTAATTTCAATGAACCTTCTAAAGATACTGCATAATCTGTTCCTCTACCAATGAAGAACATATCTTTTTCATTATAAACTTTTTTTGCAAAATTTTTAATTCCAGAAACATCATTTAATACTGTTTGAATTTTGTTTGGTAAATCAAAAATTTCTTTTTTTAGGTTTTCTAAGATTAAAGGACTTACACTTCCTAATACTTCTGCCATATAAATTCCTAAAATAGCAAGTAATGTAACTTGTGCTGTATATGCTTTAGTTGATGCAACTGCTATTTCTGGACCAGCATGAGTGTATATTGTATAATCTGCTTCACGAGTAATTGAACTACCAATAACATTAGAAATTGCTAAAGTTTTGCATCCTTTTGATTTAGCAAGTTTTAATGCTGCAATAGTATCTGCTGTTTCTCCAGATTGACTTATATATATTGCTAGTGTTTTTTCGTTAATTATTGGATTTCTGTATCTAAATTCAGATGCAACTTCAACTTCAACAGGAATATTGCATATTTGCTCAATTAAAGTTTTTGTTGCTAATCCTGCATGCATTGCTGTACCACATGCAACAATACAAATCTTATTTAAACTAGACAAATAATCTTTTGTAAAGTTTAATTCATCAAAACAACAAGGTGCATCTAGTTTTATTCTTGAACCTATTGTTTCTCTTATAGATTTTGGCTGTTCATATATTTCTTTTAACATATAATCTTCGTAACCATCTTTTTCAGCAGCCGTTGCATCCCATTCAATATTTTTAATAGGTTTATTAATTTTAGCTAAGTCTTTGTTGTAAAAATCTAAATGATCTCTATATATTTCTACATATTCATTATCTTCAAGTAAGTAAAAATCTTTAGTGTATGAAAGTATAGCTGGTATATCAGAACTGATATGATTTTCGTTTTCTCCTTTTCCTATTACCAAAGGACTATCTTTTCTTGTAACAATAATCCTATCTGGATATAAAGAAGATATTACCTCTATTGCATAACTTCCTTTAAAATCTTTACAAGCAGATTGAACTGCTCTTAAGAATTTTTTATCATCATCAACATTATCTTTAGAAAAATAATAATGTATTAAATTTGGAATAACTTCAGTATCTGTTTGAGATAAAAAGTTATAACCATTTTCAGTTAAAAAAATCTTTAAATCATTGTAATTTTCAATAATTCCATTATGAACAACACTAAACGTTTTAGAATTATCCATATGAGGATGAGAGTTAGTTGTTGATGGCTTTCCGTGTGTTGCCCATCTTGTATGAGCAATACCTATAGTACCTGTTAATGTATTAATTTCAGGTACTTCATTTAATGAATTAACTCTTCCTTTATTTTTTATATTAGATATTGTTGTGTCTTCTAAAGTAGAAAGTCCAGCAGAATCATATCCTCTGTATTCTAGTTTTAAAAGACCGTTAATTAGTATAGGACTTGCCTTTTTTTGTCCTATGTATCCTACTATTCCACACATAAAATATTCCTCCATTAAAATTTGATGTAAGGAATTTAAAAGTATAGCCATTTGTATTATCTTTGTTATAATATTACTATTAATTTTTAATAATACATCATGAGAATGGCTTAAAATCCCATAGGGCATCCGCCGAATATTTCGATAAACCCTATCCTCGTCAACAATTTATAATTGTCCAGGCGCTAAAAATAAAACTCCTTTCTATTAAATTTTAATACTTTTAAACTCTAATACATTATATTACATCATTTTCCAAAAAGTAGCAAGTACAAGTTAAAAAAATCTAAAATTTTTAATAAAAATTTTAGAATATATCTTGAATTTAAACTATAAAAAATAAGAGTTATAGCAAGTTTAATAGTAATTTTGCATAATGGTAGTATTAAGGTTAGTTACGATAAACCAAAGAAAACAACAACATAATTAGTTTACAAAATATAAAATTTATGGTAAAATATAGTATGTAATATAGTATAACAAGTAAGCGATAATATAAAAATAATATTGGAGTAATTTAAATGGATGGTTATAATAAAGATAAGAAACTAATGATAATAGAAATGATAAATGCTAATAAGAGAGTAGCAGATATAGTAAAAGATACAGGAGTATCTAGGGCAACTATACAAAGAATAAAAAGAGAATTAGTAGGAAGCACAGAGCAAGCAGTAAGACATAGTGATGATGAAAAACATATTGTAATAGAAATGATAAATGCTAATAAGAGAGTAGCGGACATAGTAAAAGATACAGGCTTTTCAAGAGCAACTGTGCAAAGAATAAAAAGAAATATAATAAATAATGGAAAAGAAGAAAAAATATCCGAACCTAAAAAAGACGAAAAAAATACAAAATTACAAGAAAATAAAAATGATTTAAATACAAGTGATGTAAAAATAAATATAGATACTTTAGAATATATGCTAAAACAACTAATTAATTATGGTGAATACAATGAAGTTAGAGAAATTGTAGAATCAACTTTAAAGGAAAATATAACAGAAGATATTAAGGTAAGATTACAAATATTGTTAATAAAAGTAGAAAAAGCATGTGGCAATTATAACGAATCTAAAAAAATGTGTGATGAATTATTAAATAATCCAGAAGTATCAAAGAACAATAAACAGAATGTAAAAAATATTTTAATTGAAATTGCTGTTTTACAAAAACATTACGATAAAGCAGAAAAAATAATATATGATGCATTAGAGGATAGAGAATTATCAGATGAACAAATAAATAAATTAAAAAGTCAATTAGTAAAAGTATATACAAAAGAGGGAGAATATGGTAAAGCTGAAAAAATATTAAATCAATTAGTAAAAGATGAAAATTTATCTTCAGAGCAAAAGAGTATATATTGGAGCCAGTTAGTAACGGTATACACTAAAAAAGGAAGATATTTAGAAGCAGAAAGCCTAATAGATAATTTATTATCAGATAAAAATTTAACAGAAGATAGCAATTTGATACTTATAGCACAGCTGGTATCAGTATATATGAAACAATATAAATATATAGAAGCGATTGAACAATGTGAATCTGTTTGCAATGATGATAGCATTGCTATGAGAAAAAAGGGCGTATTACAAAGTCAATTAGTAGAGATATATATTAGACAAGGCAGAATTAAAGAGGCCATTAAATTAGCAACAGAAACATTACAAAAATCATCATTATATTTAAAAACAAAAAATTACGTTGTTAACAAACTAAAAAAACTTTCTAGAAGTATAAATAAAAACGAAAAATTTGAAAATATATTCATAGAAGATTATAAAGATATACTGGATGAAGATACTCAAAGTATGCCAGTAAAAGAAAATTCATTAGTAGAAGATTTTAAGAAAAATGATCAATTAAGAAAAGATCTTTATGATGGAAAAATAGAATTAGAAGATTTAAATCAAATAACACAAGATAATTGTGACACTTTAGATGGTTGTGTTCTTATAGCGGAAATATGTAAATATCTTAACTTAGGACACTTAGGAATACAGTGCTTAACAGGTTATAAAAAAGATAGAGAACTGAGCGAAACTGATAAAAAAACAATATCAGTTGCAATGAACTTGTTAAAACAAAAAAATAGCGCAAATAAATTAATTAAGAAGGAATGGGATTCTGTGTATGATATTATGATTATTGGAGAACATATAACAACACAGGATAATGAGCATTATTGTAGATAGAAAAAAAGGATAGTATTATGGAACAAAAAGTGTATGAATATTTAACTAAAATACCAAAAGGAAAAGTTGTAACCTACAAGCAGATTGCAGAATATTTAGGTAATAAAAATTTAGCAAGAGTTGTAGGAAATATATTGCATAATAATCCAAACGAAAATAAGTATCCATGCTATAAAGTAGTAAATAGTAAGGGAATGTTATCTAAAAATTTTGCATTTGGAGGAATTGATAAGCAAAAACAAAAATTAGAGGAAGATGGAATAGAAGTAAATAACTATCGAGTTGATTTAGAAAAATATAAATATAGTGAAAAGAATAGTTAAAAAGGCTATTCTTTTTTAAAATTTTATGATATATTAAAAAACAGTTTTATAAATGGGAGAAAGTATTTATGATAGAATCAATAATTTTGATAATAGTGGGCTTCATTTTATTAATAAAAGGTGCAGACTTATTAGTAGAAGGAGCAAGCAAAGTTGCTAAAAAATTTCACATACCAGAAATAATTATAGGATTAACTATTGTATCTATAGGTACATCAATGCCTGAATTATTTGTAAGTATAACATCTGCATTAGATGGATATTCAGATATGGCTATGGGAAATGTTATAGGCAGCAATGTTGCTAACTTATTATTAATTTTAGGATTAGCCACAGTAATTAGTTCTGTAAAATTTAAAAGAGAAACAAGATTAATTGAAATTCCACTTTGTTTAGCATTTACAGTTATATTTTTAATACTTTGTAATGTAGGACAGAATGTTACAAGAATTGATGCTATTATTTTAATAATATTGTTTATAATGTTTATTGCATATACAATAGTTATGGCATTTAAAGGAGAAAAATTTGACAGTAAGGATAATGATGAAGAAGAAGATAATGATGAAGACGAAAAAAATTCTACGTTAAGAAATATAATATATATTTTAGTAGGAATTGTAGCATTAAAATTTGGTGGAGATTTAACTGTAAATAATGCGGTTAATGTAGCCAAAATAGTTAATTTAAGTGAAAAAATAATAAGTTTAACTATACTTGCAGTAGGAACTAGTTTACCTGAATTAGTTACAAGTGTTTCTGCAGCAATAAAGAAGAAAAGCGATATAGCAATTGGAAATATATTAGGCTCAAATATTTTTAATGAATTATTAATAATCGGAACATCAGCTTTAATACGTCCAATTACGTATAATTTAAGTTATAATATAGATATGTCTATTTTAATGCTTGCAACAATTATACTAGCATTATTTCCAATTATTCCTCCAAAGAATAAAATGACTAGAGCCAATGGAAGTGTTTATTTAATTTTATATGCAATATATATGGTAATTTTATTTAATAATTAATGAACAATAATTGACAAATGTGATATAATTAAAAATATTATAGAAATATAAGGAGTAATAAAAGTATGAAAAACGAACCAATTATTATAGGAATTGCAGGAGGTACAGCATCAGGGAAAAGTACATTTGCAAAAAATATCGACTTAAAATATAAAGATAAACTAACAATATTATCACATGATTATTACTATAAAAATAGATCAGATTTAACTTTTGAAGAAAGAACTAAAATAAACTATGACCATCCAAATGCTTTTGATACAGATTTGTTAATTGAGCATTTGAAATTATTAAAACAAGGAAAATCTATTGAACATCCAGTTTATTCATACAAAACTCATTTACGTGAAGATTACACAGAAACATCAAATCCTTCTAGAGTAATAATTGTTGAAGGAATTTTGATTTTTGAAAACAAAGAATTAAGAGATTTAATGGATATAAAAATATTTATAGATGCTGATGCAGATACTAGATTAAGTAGAAGAATTATAAGAGATTTAGAAACTAGAGGTAGAGCATTAGATACAATTTTGGATCAATATTTTACAACAGTAAAACCAATGCATGAAGAATTTGTTGAGCCAAGCAAAAAATTTGCAGATATAATTGTGCCAAAAGGTGGAGAAAATACTGTTGCTTTAAATATGGTATTTGAGCAAATAAATAGTATTTTAGGAATAAAATAATATTTAAAAGTGATATAATAAATTTAAAATGAGAAAGGAAGTGCTTCTTAATGGAAGAATTAGTAATTAATGTAGAAGGTATGATGTGTGGAGGTTGTGAAAACAGAGTGCAAAATGCATTACAAACAATAGATGGAGTAGAAAAAGTAGTTGCAAATCATAAAAATGGAACTGTTACAGTTACTTTAAATAAGCCAATAGATGTAAATATTATAAAAGAAAAAATAGAAGATATTGGTTATGATGTAAAATAGTAGAAAAGTAGTGCGAAAATAAATAATGTTTGTTTTCGCACTAAATTATATATAGCGAGAGGAAAACTAATATGAAAAAAATAATTTTATCTATAGATGGAATGACATGTTCAGCTTGTTCTAATGGGTTAGAAAAATACTTAAATAAACAAAAGGGAATAAAAGAAGCACATGTTAATCTTGTAATGGCAAATGCTAGTATTGAATATGATGAGCAAATATTAAATATACCAATGCTAGAAGAATTTGTAAAACAAGCAGGGTTTAAAAGTTTAGGAGAATTTAAAGAAATAAAATTCGAGAAAAAAAGCAAACTAGAAAAAATTAAACTTATAATTTTTACAATACTTGCAATTTTACTTATGTATGTTTCAATGGGACACATGATAAACTTACCTGCGATAGAAATATTAAATCCACATACACATGCAACAAACTATATGGTATGTTTATTAGTTTTAACAATAGTTTTCTTAATATATGGATTTGATATTTTAAAAAACGGATACAAAAATTTAATTCACAAAACACCTAATATGGATACTTTAGTTGCAATAGGTGTTATGGCAAGTTTTATATATAGTTTATACAATATGTATATGGCTTTAACTGCAAATAAACATTTAGTTATGAACTTGTATTTTGAATCAGCTTCAATAGTAATTTATTTTATAAAACTTGGAAGATATATTGATAGTATAAGTAAAGATAAAACAAAAGAAGCAATTCAAAAATTAGTAAAAATAACACCTAATTCTGCAGTAATAAAAGTTGATGGAATAGAAAAACAAGTAACCTTAGACGAAATAAATAAAGGAGACATAGTTATAGCAAAGCCAGGAGAAAAAATTGCAGTAGATGGAGAAATAATAGATGGCAAGGCACATTTAGATGAATCATTTATTACAGGAGAAAGCAAACCACAAGCAAAGGAAAAGGGAGATAAAGTTATTGCTGGAAGTATAAATTATGATGGATATATAGAATATAAAGCAGAAAGAATTGGAAAAGAATCAACAATATCCGAAATTGTAAGATTAGTAGTTGAAGCAAGTAATACAAAGGCACCAATCGCAAAAATAGCAGATAAAGTATCTGGAATATTCGTTCCACTTGTTATAATTATTGCTATTATAACATTTATTGCATATTTAATTTTAGGTCAAGGAATAGAAAATGCAATTACTACATTTGTTACAGTTTTGGTAGTAGCATGCCCATGCAGTTTAGGATTAGCAACACCACTTGCGATAGTAGTATCAGAAGGCTTGTGCGCAAGTAATGGAATACTAGTTAAAAAAAGCGAAATATTAGAAAATGCTCAAAAAGTAAATACAATAGTATTTGATAAAACAGGAACTTTAACTTATGGAAAATTGAAAATATCCAAGATTATAAATTATTCAAATACGAATCAAGATAAATTATTACAAACAGTTGGAAGCATAGAAGCAAAATCTACTCATCCAATTGGAAAGGCTTTTACAGATTATTTAGAAGAAAATAAATTACCAATTTTAGAAATAACTGATTTTGAGAATATTGCAGGATTAGGAATAAAAGCGAAAATAGAAAATGATGAAATATTACTTGGAAATTCAAAAATGCTTGCAAAATATGAAATTCAAAATAAATATGTAGATGATGAAAAAACTTTAGCAGAAGAGGGAAATAGTATTGTATATGTAGTAAAAAATAAAGAAATAATTGCAATTATAGGAATAAATGATGTTATAAGAGAAAATGCAAAAGAAGTAATTGCAACATTAAATAACAATAAAATTCAAACTATAATGTTAACAGGAGATAATAAAGAAACTGCACAAAGAATTGCAAAAGACATAGGAATAAGCCAAATAATTGCTAACGTTTTACCAAACCAAAAAGCAGAAACAATAAAAAATCTAAAAAAAGAAAATAGATTTGTAATGATGTGTGGAGATGGAATAAATGATAGCCCGGCACTAACTGTAAGTGATATTGGTGTAAGTGTAAACACCGGAACAGATATTGCAATGGATTCGTCTAGTGTAATACTTACAAAAAATGATTTAACAAGTATTATAAACTTAATTAATATAAGTAAAAAAACTATTAGGAATATAAAACAAAATTTGTTTTGGGCATTCTTTTATAATTTCCTAATGATACCAATAGCAATAGGAATACTAAAACCTATTGGAATTTCAATAAACCCAATGATTGCAAGTTTAGCAATGGTTTTAAGTAGTATAACTGTTATATTAAATACATTAAGATTAAGAAATATATTAAAAAAAGCATAAGTAAAAATACTAGGAGGATATATATGCCAGAAAAAATTCCAGAGTTTTTAAAGGAAATGTTAGTACAGCAATATGGAGAAGATATTGCACAAAAAATCGCTCAAGGCTATTTGTGCAATAGACCTGTAACTTTAAGGGCAAATACTATAAAAACAAATATAGAAATTGTGAAGAATAATCTTATTAAAGCTAGTATTAATTTTAAAGAAGTTGCATGGAATAAAGATGCTCTAATTATAGAAAATGCTAACGAAAATGACATAAGAAAACTATCAATGTATGAAAACGGAGAAATATATTTGCAAAGTTTATCATCAATGATACCTCCAATAATATTAAATCCACAAGAAGGAGAAAATATATTGGATATGGCTGCAGCTCCGGGAGGAAAAACTACTCAAGTTGCGGCTTTATCAGATAACAAAGCAAGAATTACTGCATGTGAAAAAAATAAAATAAGAGCACAAAGATTAAAATATAATTTAGAAAAACAAGGTGTAAAATGTGCGAGCGTAATGCTTGAAGACGCAAGAACTTTAGATGACTTTTTCTCTTTTGATAAAATATTATTAGATGCACCTTGCAGCGGAAGCGGTACATTAAATTTAAATGAAGGAAATATAGAAAAATTTTTCACGAAGGAATTAATATTAAGATCAATAAAAACTCAAGAAGAATTATTAAAAAAGGCTTTAAACATATTAAAACCAGGAAATGAAATGATTTATTCAACATGTTCTATTTTAAAAGATGAAAATGAATATATATTAAATAAAGTATTACCAAGTAAAAATGCTCAAATTGTACCAATAGATGCAAAATTATTAAAAGAAATACCAACTTTACCAGTATCAATAGACGGTACTATATGTGTAGAACCAGATGAACTTTATGAAGGATTTTTTATAGCAAAAATAAGAAAAAATAATGCGTAGGGAACGACGCCCCCGTCGTTCCATGCTCCGAAGGCACACTTGCAAATAAAAAAATAATATGATAATATAAATTCACTTTTATATCAATAAATTAAATCAAGGGCAAATCTGCCTAAATTTTTTCCAATTAAAAACAAATATAATACGAAAGAAGTGATGCTTATCGAATTATTAGACCCCAAAAACGATTATGTG
>CANRED010000027.1 GCA_947629555.1 uncultured Clostridia bacterium
ATATAGAGTTCATTCCTTAAAAGTAGCCTAATATAAACTTAATCAAAAAAGTGTCTAACTTTTTGGGTTCAGTTCAAAATACAGCCTATTTTTTTATTCTTCTATTTTTTCGAACTTATCTTTTCCTACTCCGCACATTGGGCAAACAAAATCGTCTGGCATTTCTCCTTCGTATTCATATCCACATATTGTACATCTATATTTCATAATATATACCTCCTTCAAAATTTGCTCTTGCAAGTTTTGTACTCTTCACTATTAACTATTAACTCTTCAATATTCACTATTTGTGGAACGACGAGGGCGTCGTTCCCTACATATGAGGATGCAAGATATATCCGTTTTCTACCAATTTATATTTCTATTTGTTGGTGTGGGTGGCAATCATGCTCCCTACAAATTATTAATAATTTTCTGCTTTTATTTCAAAATATGCTCTTGGGTGTGCACATACTGGGCAAATTTCTGGTGCTTCTTTTCCTATGCAGATATGTCCGCAATTTCTACATTTCCAGATTTTATCTCCATCTTTACTAAATACTAATCCATTTTCTACATTGTCTAATAATTTTCTGTATCTCTCTTCATGTTCTTTTTCTATTTTTCCTACACCTTCAAATAAATTAGCTATATAATCAAATCCTTCTTCTCTTGCTTCTTTTGCAAATCTATCATACATATCTGTCCATTCAAAATTTTCTCCTTCTGCTGCTGATAATAAGTTTTCTTTTGTTGAACCTATATCTCCACCATTTAATAATTTAAACCATAATTTTGCATGTTCTTTTTCATTGTCTGCTGTTTCTAAAAATATAGCTGCTATTTGTTCATATCCCTCTTTTTTTGCTTTGCTTGCAAAGTATGTATATTTATTTCTTGCTTGTGATTCTCCAGCAAAAGCCTCCATTAAATTCTTTTCTGTTTTTGTTCCACTTAAATTCATAGTTAAATCCTCCTATACATAAAAGTTTTATTTTAAGATATAGATAGGTATATCACACTGATTTTTTATTGTCAATATTTCTTTATAAATGTTTTTTATATATTGTCTCTTCTTATTGTTTCTATTATATTTTGTTTGTTTATTTTACTTAATGAAAATTTCATTATAGACCAAACAAGTGCAAATACTGCAATTACTGATATTACTATTCCATTTGTTGGTATTGGATATGCAAATTCTATGCCTTGCATTAGTGCTTTATATAAAAGATATGACAATATCATTCCTATTGGTAAGCCTATTACTAATGATTTTAGTCCATATAGTAAACTTTCAAGTTTTATCATTCTATTGAATTCTTTTGTAGTCATTCCTACTGATTTTAACATTGCAAATTCTTTTGATCTTAATTCCATTGATGTTGTTATTGTATTAAATATATTCGTTATTCCAATTAAAGCTATTACTGTAATAAAGCCATAAAGGAATATTGCTATTAATAAAAATAATGATTGCATTGATTTCATATTTTGATTTATATTTTCTAAATAATAGTCATCAACCTCCGTACTTAAGTACATTTCTATATCATCTTGTAATTTATCTGGATTACTTGAATCGATAAACATTGATATATTTGCTGGTTTTAAAATATCTTTGTATTTATCCATAAATTCATCACTTACAACTATTGCTCCATTTACATAATTACTATTTAATGCCATTGGTGTTTCTTTTGTAACAGAGCATATTTCTATATCTATATATTCTTCGTCTTTATGATTGATATCTAAATATCCTCCAATTTTATCTCCTCGTTTTATGTCATATCTATCTATTTCAGTTTTTTTACTATTTCCTTTTTCATCAGCTATACTTGTTACATATTTGTTTATTAATATTCCCTTATCTTTACATTCATCATATTTTAGTCCTAATTTATTTATGTATCTGTTGTATTCGTCTTTTCCAACAGATACTAAACGAATATAACTATCTTCATCTGTTGAAATCATTCTATTTACCTTTTTATATTCTTCTGTGAATGGTAAATTATTTACTAATATTCCATCTTCTCTTTGTATTGTGTATTTATTAATATTGTCTAATGTTGATATTTCTTTAAGGGTTTCGATGTCACTCGGACTAGTATTTCTATTTTTTCTAACTAAAATATTATAATCTACTTGTGCTACCTCTAAATCTACTGACTTAAATGCTAAATCTACAAATGATGAAGTAGCTATAAATACTGCCACACAAACAACTATTGAAATTACTGTAGTTCTATACTTTTTCCTGTTTCGTTTTAAGTTTTTATATGCTATATCTCCACCTATTCCAAACATTTTCTTTATAAACTTTGGAGATTTTACTTTTTTATTTTTAATCTTTATATCTGTACTTTCTCTTATTGCATCTATTGGAGATATTTTAGATGCTTTTTTCGCACTGCTTCTTGCAGATAACAAGCATGTTACTATACTTAAAACTAAAGATATTAAAATTGAAGCCCAAGAAAATTTATATATTAGTTCAAAGGTAACCATATCTTTTAGTAAAATATTACATACTTGAATTAATATAAAGGCTGCAAGTAATCCTAAAGCAATTCCTAATGGTATACCAATTAACGCTAGTACAAAGCTTTCAAAATAAACATTTCGTTTTATTTGTTTTGAGGTTGCTCCAACTGATGCTAACATTCCATATTGTTTTACTTTTTCTGTAATAGATATTGCAAAACTATTTCTAATGCAAAATACTGAAGTTACGATTATTATTACTATAATAATTGCAGATACACTATAAAGCATTGCCATTATTGACTCTGAAAAATCTAAATTTTCTATGTTTATTAAATATGAATTACTAGTATAACTATATTTTAAATTTTCTATATTTATAACTCTACCAATATCGTAATCTTTAAATGTTTGTTCATCTATTCCTAGTATACTCGCTGTTGTCTTATAGTGATTTTTTAATCCATCTTTTGTATATCTTACATAAACATCTATATTCTCATAAGAATCATTTTCATTTAAAATTGTAATTATTGTATAGCCCGGTGCACTATATGACTCTATTGCATCTAGTGGTCTTTCGATTATTCCAACAATCTTATAAGTCTTCGTAAATTCTTTTTCTAGGTGCTCTTCGATATCTTTTATGTACATCTCATTTTGAGTAAGCTCATTACCTTCACTTATCCTTTTTCCTATATCTAATGTTAAAGTATCTCCGATATTATACTTTACTCTGCCATTTGTTTTTATATGATTTGATATTACAATTTCATCATCATTTTCTGGTAGCCTACCCTCTATTAGCTTTATTCCTAAATTTTCAAAACTTTCTTTTGAAAATTTTTGTAAATATAAATATGGCTTATATTCATTTTTACTGTCATCTAATTTTGCATATCCAACGCCTTGTACTATACAAGTTTTTTCAACATTTCTATTATTTTGTATATATTTTATTTCGTCCTTTGGTACATTACTAAATTTATAATGATAATTTCCACTATAAGATTTTTCATATTCAATCATACTTGCTCTAAAGCTAACAACTAAACTTGATAATGCTACAATTAATGCAGTTGCTAAAATTATTCCTATAATTGTTACAATAGTTCTTTTTTTATTTAACTTTAGATTTTTTATTGTTAAAGACTTTAATATACTCATTTTTCACACTCCTACTTAAACTAAAATTCTAGTATAAAAATATAATTAAAAAATAAAATTACGAATGCAAATGGAAAAATTTTAGAAATTCTTATGCATATCTTATGGAACTAATTTGTAATACATCCATCTTCAATTCTAATAATTCTATCTGCAACTTTTGCAATTTCTAAATCATGTGTAATCATAATTATTGTTTGGTTAAATTTTTTATTAGACATTTTTAATAATTCAACAATTTCTTCACTTGCTTTAGAATCCAAGTTTCCTGTTGGCTCATCTGCCAAAACTATAGCCGGATTATTAATTAAAGCTCTACCTATTGATACTCTTTGTTGTTGACCTCCAGATAATTGATTTGGTAAATGTTTTTTCCTATTTTCTAAGCCTAATGTTATTAGTAACTCTTTTAATCTATCTTCGTTTACTTGTTTTCCATCTAATTCGCAAGGTAAAGTTATATTCTCCTCAACATTTAATATTGGCAATAGGTTATAAAATTGATATATTAACCCTATTTGTCTTCTTCTAAATATAGCAAGTTTATCATTACTTAATGAATATATATCTTTACCTTCTATAAATACTTTCCCAGAGGTTGGTCGATCTACTCCACCTAATAAGTGCAATAAAGTTGACTTTCCACTTCCTGAACTTCCAACTATACTCACAAATTCTCCTTTATTAACTGAAAAAGACATATTATTTACTGCAATAACTTCGTTTTCTCCTTTTCCATATTTTTTAGTTAGATTTTCTACTCTCAATATTTCTTCCATATAAATATCCTCCTTTATACGAACATTATAAATTACAAAAGTGACAATTCCGTGACTTTTTTTCATAGCTACACATATTAATAATTTTGTTATATGCAAAAATATCATATAAAAAATTGAACACCCGCTTCTACTAGCTTAAACAGTTACTACAGTTATTATCGTAGTGATACAATTCTGTCTTTAATTAATTTTACCGCGTTTAAGGGTGTGGCAAATTTTTTATATGATATTTTTTGCATAATATTAATAAATTTTTATATTAGTTTCATATATTTTATTGTAAAAATAGTACCTTGTCCTAATTTGCTTTCTACAGTTATATATCCATTTTGCTTTTCAATAATATTCTTTGCAAATGACAAACCTATCCCTATACTATCTTTAGCAGAATTTTTTGCCTTATAAAACCTTTCAAATATATGTTTTAAATCTTTTTCATCTATACCATTTCCATTGTCTATTATTTCTAACTTAGTATAAACATCATTTTCATCTATATTTATTATAACCTCTGTGTTTGTATGTTCTATTGCATTTTTTATAATATTTTGTATTGCCTCTTTATTCCATTCATAATCTGCATTTATATAAGCATGTTCTATTCCTTTTATATATATATGAACATTTTTAATTTCTGCCATTATTTCTAAATTTGTTTTTATTTCATTTACTAAATTAACTATATCAATTTTTTCCTTTGAAAACTCTACAACACCTGCATCTAATCTAGATAATTGCAAAAGTGAAATTACTAAAAAGTTCATACCTTTTATTTGCTTTGAAATTTCTGATAAAAATTTTAATCTCGTATCATTATCCATATTTTCACTTTCACTTAAATTATCTAACAAAATTTGTATTGATGTTAATGGTGTTTTTAGCTGATGTGATATGTCTGATACAGATGCAGATAATGCTTCTTTTGCAGAAATTGAATTATCTGCAGTTTCTTTTAGCATTACTGTTATTTTATATAATTCATTTTTTAAGCTGTTTAACTCATCTTCTGAATTTTCATCTATATCTAATGAGTATTCTTTATTAGCTATTTTTTGAATATATTGTGTTAATTTTTCAAGTTTATTTTGTCTATATTTTAAATAAATAATGAATATTAAAATTAATAATAAATCTGTTATTATTACCATAGTACAATTAGTAATTATTATTGCTTTTTCTTGATTTTTCATGCTAATTACGCTGTAATCTTGCTCATCTATTCCATACTGTTCTAATGTTTTATTTCCTACAGTTGAATTTTCTGTATTATTTAAAATTGATATGATTTTTTCATCATTTACATTAGGATATTCTTTTTTTATTAAGCCTACAATATTGGATATAACTATATTTACATTATTTTTATATTCTTCAGTTTGTTTTTTTGTTAATATTGCCATAAATATAGTAAATAATATTATTATAATTAAACATATTGCAAACAATTTCTTTATTTGCTTGTCTTTTAACAGATTCATTTATTTTCTCCTTTTTAGTATGTCTTCGAAGACGGAACGGCGAGGGCGCCGTTCCCTACAATTTTTTATCATTCTTTATATTATTGTAATTTGTTATTGTCAATTATCTATTTCAATCTTTCTACTCTGTATCCTAATCCACGAACAGTTTTTATAATCTCTCCATCCTTATCTCCAATTTTTTCTCTTATTCTTTTTACATAGACTGTTAAAGTATTGTCTTCAACAAAATTTCCTGCTATATCCCATATATCATTTAATATTTGTTCCCTTGTTACTAATTTTCCTGCATTAGTAAACAAATTTACTAATATTTTATATTCTAATTTAGTTAATTCTATTTCTTCATTATTTTTAAATACTTTTCCGCTATCTAAATCTATTTTTATATTACCACATATTATAGAAGTATTTTCTTTGTTGTTTCGTCTTAATACATTATTTATTCTTGAAATTAATTCTCTATTTCTAAATGGTTTTATAATGTAGTCATCTGCTCCCATATCAAATCCTTGCACTACATCTTTTTCTTCATCTTTTGCAGTCAAGAAAATTATAGGTGTATTTGTATGCTCTTTTATATATTTGCATAGTTCAAAACCGCTTCCATCTGGCAAAGCAATGTCTAATAATATTAAATTAAATGTATTTTTATCTAATAATCGTAATGTTTCTGTTTTGGTTTTTGCAATGGTATATTCAAAATTTTCTTCTTGTAACAAATACGATAAACCTAGTACGATTGTTTCGTTATCTTCTACCAATAATATTTTATTCATTGATTCGCTCCTTTTTGGGTATGATTTCAAATGAGGAACGGCGAGGGCGCCGTTCCCTACATTATATATATACATTTTAGTTTGGTTGCCTAAAGAATAATTCATTATGCCAATTTTACAGTTTCTCTTGTTTTTACAATGTCACAAATTAAGTCTGCTGCTTTTTCTACTCCTAGGCAATCACTGTTTATACAAACATCATAATTAGTGCAATCATTCCATTCATTATCTGTATAATGTTTATAATGATTTGCTCTTAATTTATTAATCTTTTTAATTTCTTTTTCTGCATTATCTTTATTTAAGCCATATATATCAACAGCTCTTTTTATTTTGTTTTCCATATCGCTGTATATAAATACTTTTATAACATTGTCGTTATCTTTTAATATGAAATCTGCACATCTTCCAATAATAACACAAGATTCTTGAGATGCAACTTCTTTTATTAATTCTGATTCTTTAACAAATAATTCATCTGCATTGCTTAAACCTGAATAATATCCACTATTCAAAGCTGCCAAAGCATTTCTTTTTTGCTCGTTATCTTCTATGTATTCTTCAGATAATCCTGTTTCTTTAGATAACTTACCTATAAAATCTTTATCATAGAATTTAATTCCTAATTTATCTGCAACTAGTCTTCCAATATATCTTCCACCTGAACCATATTCTCTAGATATTGTAATAACAAGGTGTTTATTTAATATATTGTTTGTGCTAGTATCATCAACTAACGTTGTACTCTTATGTTCGCCCTTTCCTAATCGTTTTAGTTCAACTGTTAGTAAAGAAACTGCAAGTACAAATGCCATTCCATCTGCAACAGGGCCTCCATATAGAACTCCCATTAGTCCAAAAATATTGCTTAATACTATCATTGCAGGAATTAAAAATACTATTTGTCTTGATAAAGATAAAGTGGCGCTTTTTACACCTTTTCCAATTGCTTGGAAGAATATTCCTGATGGAATTTGTATTCCGTTGCAAATGCATAATAATAAATATGTTCTAAAAGTTAAGCATGCAAATTCTAAATATAATTCATCCCCACTACCAAATATTGAAATTAATTTATCTGGTATTGTTTGGAATAATATAAATGCTATAGTACTTATTATAACACTTGATTTTAATACAATTTTTAATGCTTCTTTTACTCTGTCAAATCTCTTTGCACCATAGTTATATCCAAATATTGGCTGAGAACCTGTTGCAATTCCTATAATTATACTATTTAATATTTGGCTTATTTTCATTACAATTCCTACTACTGTAATTGGTATATCTGCTCCGTACTTGCTCTGTGCTCCCCATCTTCCTAGTAAATTATTTTCAGTAGCTATAACAAATACAAAGCTCATTTGTGTAATAAAACTGCTAATTCCTAATACTATTACTTTTCTAACTATGCTAAATTTTATTTTAAACATACTTTTATTTAAGTTTATAGATTTGAATTTTCTTATATAAAGCACATTCAAAATAAATGTAATAAATTGACTAAATATTGTTGCAATAGCCGCACCTTCTACACCCATCTTGAACACAAATATAAATATTGGATCTAATACAATATTTATAACTGCACCTAATACCATAGATGTCATGGAATATTTAGGGCTACCATCTGCTCTAATGATAGAATTTAATGTAGTTCCAATTATCATAAAAGGTAATCCTATTGCTATAATTCTTCCGTAGCTAGTTGCATAATCTCTTAAAGCATCAGTACATCCAAAAATATTTAAAAGTTGTGGTAAAAATAATAAAGTAACACAGCAAAAAACAACTGCTACTATAATTGCTGTTGCAATTCCATTTGCTACACCTTTTGCTGCTTCGTCCTTTTTCTTTTCTCCTAATTTCAAACTTAAATATGCAGAAGTTCCATCACCAAACATTAATGCAAATGCTAATCCTATAACTACTAATGGAAATACTACATTTGTTGCTCCATTTCCTAAATATCCAACTCCCCAACCAATAAATATTTGGTCTACCATATTATATAAAGAGTTTACTACTAATGATATAATGCATGGAATTGAAAATTTTTTAATTAATTTTCCTATTTTTTCTGTTCCTAGTATGTTTTCTTCTTTTTCCATTTTAACCCTTCCTTTTGTACTATAATTTTAGAATAACAACACTTTATTTTAATACTTTATTTAAAAATAGTCAAATTTTTACGTATGCATATTTTAAAAATTTCCCAATACAATGGCATAAAGGAGGTTTTTTATGTCAAAATTTAAAATTTATGTTAAATCTATTCTTGTACCTGTGTTAATAGGTGGTCTTGTTGGAATTATAATTTCTAATATGATGGATTATAATTCATTAGAAAAGCCACCTTTAGCTCCACCTAGTATACTTTTTCCAATAGTTTGGACCATTCTTTATATCTTAATGGGTATATCTTATGGAATATTAAAAAGTAATTCATTAGTAGATGACAATATTCGTTTAATTTATTATTCTCAATTATTCGTGAATGCACTATGGCCTATTTTCTTTTTTGTATTCGAATGGAGACTATTCTCTTTCATTTGGATATTATTATTAATCGTTCTTGTTGTAAAAATGATTACTATGTTCTATTCTAAAAATAAAACTGCCGGATTATTGCAAATACCATACTTGTTATGGATAATATTTGCTTCATATTTAAATTTATCTGTATACTTATTAAACAGATAAAAGAAATCTTTATGTATCATATTCTGGCGGGCATTCCTGTCCGCCAGATAATTTTTCATTATAAAAGGAACGACGTTGGTCTGTTCCCTACATTTATTATAAAATTAAAAAGCATTTATATGGTCGCTTTTTCAGTGCCCATACACTCATTCTTTCATTTCTTTTGCTAATTTTCCTATAGCTTTTGTTTCAATACGAGACACATAGCTACGGCTTATTCCTAGCATTTGAGCTATTTGATTTTGAGTTTTTGGTTTGCCTCCATCTAAACCAAATCTTAATTCTATTATTGTTCTCTCTCTTCCTTTTAAAATTTCTCTTATCTTTTCATACATCTTTTTTATTTTTATTTTTAAATCTATTTCATCTTCAATGTTTTTTTCATCATTTACTAGTATGTCTATTAATGATATTTCATTATCATCTTTATCTTTCCCTATTGGTTCATTTAGAGGTACTTCCGCTCCAAGTTTTTTTGCATTTCTTAAAAACATTAAAATTTCATTGTCAATACACTTAGAAGCATAAGTTGCAAGCCTTACTCCTTTATCTTTTTTAAAACTATTTAGGCCCTTAATTAGCCCAATAGTACCGATTGAGATTAAATCATCATTATCTATATTTGTTCCACTGTATTTTTTGCAAACATGTGCAACTAATCTTAAGTTCCTTTCTATTAAAATATTTCGTGCCTCTTCATCTCCTGCCATAAATCTGTCTAAATACATATTTTCTTCTTCGCCTGTTAATGGCTCTGGAAATAGATTACTACTTTGTATGTATCCGAACGACAAATAATGTCGATTTTAAAAACGCAAAAAATCCTGATAATGCAAGAGCTAACATAAATGCACCTCCACTTTTTCCTATACATCAATATATGTATAAAAAAAGTAAAAGTGCATGGCTTACAAAAATATTTTTTAACGTTCTTCGTCTCTAGTTTCTTCGATTGTATTTTCTCGATTTTCCATATTTGAAAAATCCATTCCTAATTCATTTTCTTGAATATTTATTTTTATAGTGTCTTTAAAGTTTTTTTCTTTTTCTCTTACAGACTCTAGCGCTTTGTTTTGTGCATCTACTCCATATTTTTCTTCTAACTGCTCATCTGTTAAATTTGCAGCTCTAAATGTTTTTAAATATTCTACTGGCAC
The DNA here is from genome assembly GCA_947629555.1 of uncultured Clostridia bacterium. GTDB lineage: Bacteria > Bacillota > Clostridia > TANB77 > CAG-508 > CAKPQL01. Next base: position 10,536 of record CANRED010000027.1, read on the forward strand.
TTTATATGAATCTATTCCTCTAAGTTCAAATTCAATCGTTGATATACGTTTATATGTTCCATCTTCTGCATTAAACATATTTATTTTTCCATCTTTATATATTCCAACACCTGGATTAGTAGGATCTAATAATAAAGTTACATTATCTTCTTTTGAATCGAATGCTACAATAACATGATTTCCAAATACTTTACCAATGTTTATTGATGGTGTACTTTCGTTTGTGTTTTCATTGTTGCTTTCATTGCTATTTTCAGTGTTGTTTTCTTGAGTAGTATCATTTCTATGAATAATATTTCTTTTAATATTGGCAAGTTTCATTTCTCCATTACCCATATATACATTTATTATTCTAGCATTATAAGCTTCATCTATAGCATTTAACTTTCTTGCGACATCATCTGCCATATTTCTACATACACCAACTCCATCTTCTGTTGCTAAATCCAATCCCAAAAATCCTATAACGTCCTTTTGTGGGTTATCATACCCTTTAATATTTTTCCACATATCATCCATAACTTTCATTGAAACTTCTAAGTCTGATAAATTCATTTTTCTAACTTCTTTGCCATAATCTTCAATATTTTGAATATAATCTTCTATTTCAGCAAAATATTCTTGTTTATTAGACTGTATCTCTGATTCTGCTAGAACTGGCAATGATGCACTAGATATTGCAAGTCCAAGTGCTGCTGGTATTAATTTCTTTTTTGTAATATGTTTTATATTATACAATAATTTAGAAAAAAATCCTTTAGGTTTATTTCCAGTTTCATATATAATATCTTGTTGCTTCATATAGCCTAAATGTTTTTCATATTCTTTCTTGCCATGCTTAAAATATATGTCTTGAAATCTATTTTCTTTTAAAAGTTTCTTTACATCTGCTTTTTTATATTTTTTAGGTATTACTACATCATATATATCTTTTCCATAAATATGATATACATCCTCGTAATATTGACCTTTTTCATTTTTACCTTTTTTAGTTTTTGCTTCTTTTTTTATATCTTTTATTATTTTCTTTTGTTCTTTCGTATTCATAGTAACCTCCAACAATACTATATAATTATATATTATCATATTTTTCAGAAATTACAAGCTTTTTACGATATTTATCACATCACTATACACATAAAAACTTCCTACAACACAAATAATATTGTTGTTAAAATTATTTACCGATTCACTTAAAGCATCTGTTAATTCTAACTTTAATATATTTCTCTTTCCTAATTTTTCTGCTACAGAATATAATTCTTCTTTAGGCACATATCTATTCTTATCATTTCCAGAAGTGAATATAAATGTACCATCCATTTTTGTTATTTGTTCTATAATTGTTTTATAATCCTTTGTTTTTAATATAGAAACTATGAAAACTTTATCTTTTCCATTATAGTATTGATTTAGTGTAGTTACTAAATTTTTTATTGCATTTTCATTATGACCACCATCAAATATTATCAATGGATTTTTATGTATTGTTTCAAATCTTGCTTTATGTATTACTGTTTTTAGCCCTTGTCTTATTGCTGCATCAGAAATATTATATCCTTTTTGATTTAATATTTCTGCACATTTAATGCATATTGCAGCATTATATATTTGCACTTTTCCTTTTAAATTTATTTCTATTTTACTATACTTATCATAATCAAATGCCTGATAATTCTCATCATAATAATAGTTTTTTAATTCATTTTCTTTTACTAGGTGTAATTTTGTATTCTTTATTTCACATTCTTTTTGTACTATAGGTATAACGTTCTCTTGATATTGCATTACTGTATCTGAATTTTGCTTTATTATTCCAGCTTTATGCATAGTTATTTCCTCTATTGTATTTCCCAATATATCCATGTGGTCATATCCTATATTTCCAATTATAGATATAGTTGAATCTACAATGTTTGTACAATCTGTTCTTCCACCTAAACCTGTTTCTAAGACTACTATATCACATTGTTTTTTAGCAAAATATATTAAAGCTATTGAAGTGATTACTTCAAACCATTTTACAGGAGTCTTATGTGTATTGTTGTATATATCAATTTTTTTAGACAACTCAGATAAAATTTCTTCTACCTCATCATCTGTTATTTCCTCACCATTTACTAATATTGTGTCATTAAATCTTATTAAATGCGGAGATATAAATTTTCCCACTCTGTATCCTGCTTGTTGTAATATATTGGACATCATTTCACATATACTACCTTTTCCATTTGTTCCTGCAACATGTACAAATTTTGTTTTTTTATGAGGATTGTCAAACTCATTCATTAGCCACTCCATTGCTTCTAATGTTGGATTTTCTGTTATTTTACTAAACTTTGATAAATATTCTTCTATATTCATTTTCATTCTCCTTTTATTCTGTATATCCCTTTGCTTTGAGTGCATATTCTAATTCATTAGTTCTTTTTAATATTCCATATAATAATGGCTTCATCATATATTTTATTGATTTTATTTTATTTATTCCATTTGTATTTCTTCCTTTTGATTTTAAAGCATATCTTATTTGAGAAAATTCATTTGATAATATTGGAATAAAAGTTAAAGCTATATTTATAATTAGGCTTATATCTCTTGGATTGATACCTATTATTTTTAGTGGAGTACATAAAATTTCAATTGCTTTTGCAAGTTCCATTGGAGAAAATATATATTGAAAAGTATATGTAAAATTACATACTAATACTAACCTTACTGCTATTAATAATGCAGTATTGACATCTGCAACTAAAAAATTTATTACTGCTGTAAAAAGAATAAATGCACTTAAAAAATATATGTTTTTTAATGCTTTTATTTTAGGCACTTTTAATAATAGCATTAAAGTTATATTTAATAATGCTATTGCTAATAACACTGTATAATTGCTTATAAAAAATACTGCTACTGCGTAGATTAATAGTATTAATAATTTTAAGGTTGCTTTCATTTTTACTCCTATTATAATTTAATTCATTGACAACTTTTCTACCAATTCGTCTATTGTAAACTCTTCTAACTCTATGTTGATATTTTTTTGTTTTAGTTTTTCTAATATTTGCACTATTACTGGTAATTCTATATTAAGTGATTTTAAAGTATCTAAGTTTTTCAATATATCTTTTTTTAAAAATTCTTTTTGAATTTGTCCGTTTTTTATTGCAATAACTCTATCTGCAAGCAATATTTCGTCTATTACATTTGTTATGTATATTATTGTATAGCCTTGTTCCTTTAACTTTTTAACTATTTCATATATTGCTTTTTTTCCTTCTGGATCTAGCATTGTTGTTGGTTCATCTAGCACTATTATTTTTGTATTTAATGCAAGTACACCCGCTATTGCTATTCTTTGCTTTTGTCCCAAAGATAATTCGAATGGATCTTTTTTTATGTATTCTTCCATTCCTACTTTTTTTAAGGCATCATGTATTACTTCTTCTCTGTTTTCTATATTTGCACATAGGTTTTTCATTCCAAATTCAATATCATCATATACTCTATTAAATATTATTTGATTCTCTGGATTTTGAAATACTATTCCTACATTTTTTCTCAAGTTTATTGTTTCTTTTTTATTTTTTGTATTTATGCCATTTACAATTACTTCTCCCTTTGTTGGCTTTTCTAAACCTGAAATTATTTTTGTTAATGTTGATTTTCCTGATCCGTTTTTGCCAATTATAGCAACGAATTCTCCATCATTTATTTTTAAATTTATGTTTTTTAATACTTCATTTCCATTTTTATATTTATAACTAACATCATTTATTTCTATCATCTAAATAAACCTTCTTTAATATAAATATTTTTCAAATGCAGGTTTTAATAATTTTCTTAAAGTAAATATTACTACTACTTGAATTGGTAGCATTACTACTTGAGCAGTAACTCTTGTTGCAAGTACTGCTAAATATGCTTTTCCTGCAGTTATATGTACCCAAATTCCTGTTATAAAGATTCCTACACCAATTAAAGCTAATACACTACTTAATATTAATCGTATAACAAACTTTCCATCACTTATTTTTTTATCTTGGTTTTCATATAAGAATAATCCATAAATTAACCCTACTAGCGCTTGACTTAATGTGTATCCTGGAAAATATGCTCCAAATGGGAATAATAGTGCTCCTATTAAATCTCCAAGTGCTGCAATTATTGCGCTGTATTTAGGTCCGAAGTAACATTGCAGATAACATTATTGGTATAAAACTAAAACTGATTACTACCAATGGTGTTTTTATTGATAAAAATCTTGATAAAACTATTAATAATGCAAGTAACAATGCAGATAAAATAATTTTCTTTAATTTTGACATAATAAAAAACTCCTTTCTTTAAAATAGATTTCCACTTTTAAAGAAAGAAGTATATTAAATTTTTCTTCTTTGATTAGATAATAGCGGAATGCGAAAACTAATAAGCAAAATATTTGTTATATTTTTTCTCCTACTAACAACTTCCCGTTTAGTAGTACTTAACTATTGTTTCCTACTCTATTTTTCTACATAATACGATATTTTTTTATATTTGTCAATATAATTTTTTAGGTATAATAATTAATTT
>CANRED010000028.1 GCA_947629555.1 uncultured Clostridia bacterium
CTTTTCATTATCAATGTACTAAAAAAAATTTAAATATTTTTAAAATTTATCTTGACATATTACCAGATGTCTTTCTTTTTAGTATGTCTTTTAAGTAGCGGAACGGCTAGGGCGCCGTTCCCTACAAAGTATTATTCACTTTGTTTATATCTTGTAAAACTTATTCTTCTTGTGTATTTATCAGCTTCTATTACTTGTATGGTTATTTTCTGTCCTATCTTTAATGTTTCTTTTGTATGCTCTCCTATTAATGTTTTGTCTTCTTCGTTATAGATGTAATAATCATTTCCTAAGTTTTCAAATCTAATCATTCCTTCTATAGTATTATCTAATTCAACAAATATTCCAAATTGTGTTATGCTAGATATTATACCTTCATAAATATTGCCTATTTTATCTTGCATATATTCTGCTTTTTTTATATCTTCTGCTTCCCTTTCTGCAGTTGTTGCAATTTTTTCTCTTTCACTAGAAGATTTTGCATATTTCTTTGCTTGTCCTAAAAATTTTTCTCTTATTTTTTCATCTATATCGTAATTGCTACTTAAATATTTAGATATAACCCTGTGAATAAATAAATCTGGATATCTTCTTATTGGTGATGTAAAGTGGCAATAATATTTACTAGCTATTCCAAAATGTCCTTGATTTTCATCTTCATATCTTGCTAGTTTCAAAGTTCTTAATATTAAATTTGAAATTACTTTTTCTTCATCTTTTCCTTTTATTTCATCTAACACATTAGCAAAAGCTTTCGAAGTTACACCATTTTTACTTGTTTTTATTTTATATCCTAAATTGTATAAAAATTTATTTAACTCCTTTACTTTATCCATATCTGGGACTTCGTGAACTCTATATATAAAAGGGGCAGATAATGCACAAAATTTTTCTGCAATTTGTTCATTTGCTGTTAGCATAAATTGTTCTATAATTTCATTTGCTATTGTTACATCATATTTTTTAACATCGATTGCAATACCTTCATCATTTAACGTTATTTTGCTTTCTGGCAAATCCAAATCTAGGTATCCATTATCAAGACGTTTTTGCTTTAATATTTTTGCTAATTCTTCCATAGTTTTAAACTTATCCGCATAATTTTTATATTCTTCGCAAACTTTTTCATCTGAATTTTCTAAAATTTTTGTTACATTTGTATATGTCATTCTTCTTGTAACATTTATTATACCTTTGCATACTTTAGAAGAAATAACCTTTCCTTTATTATTTATTTCCATTATAATTGATAATGTGAATCGATCTACACCTTGATTTAAACTGCATATTCCATTTGATAACTTCGTAGGTAACATTGGTATGACTCTATCAAACATATATACACTTGTTCCTCTTTCTATTGCTTCTTTGTTTAATAAACTACCTTCTTTTACGTAGTGACTTACATCTGCAATGTGTACACCCAATAAGTAATTTCCATTATCGTACTTTTCAATACTAATTGCATCATCTAAATCTTTTGCATCTTCTCCGTCTATTGTAAATATCTCTTTATCTCTAAAATCCACTCTATTTTTTACATCATTTTTATCTATTTCATCATCTATATACTTTAGTTCTTCCTCTATTTCTGCAGGGAATTCATAAGGCAATTCATACTGTTTTATTACACTCATCATGTCTACTCCCGCTTCATCCCTATTTCCTATTATTTCTCTAATTATACCTTCTGCATTTTTTCCCTTAGTTGGATATTTTATTATTTCTACAACTACTTTTTGATTGTTTTTTGCTTTTCCATAATGTTTTTTTGAAATAAATATATCTGTATTTATTTTTCTATCATCTGGTACAACAAATCCAAAATTCCTACTTTTTTGAAAAGTACCTATTATTTCTCTTTTATCTCTTTTTAGTACTTTTATAATTCTTCCTTCTATATTTTTATCATTTTCTTTTAATTTAAATAATTCTACAGCAACAGTATCCCCATTTAAGCTACTATTGGTATTTTTTTCAGCAATAAACACTTCATTATTACTATCTTCTAAAGTTACAAAGCCATAACCTTTTTCATTGGCTCTAAATTTTCCTACGAATTGCTTAACTTTTTTCATTACAACCTCCAAGTAATTGGTTTAAAATCTGCTATTAACAATAAAAGAGCAGTGTATTTTACTCTGCCCCCTATTATTATTTACCAAATTACTACATTGCATACACTATTGATAAAGCAACTGTAAGTATTATGAAAACAATTCCTAATATAATTGTTCCTCTTTTCATTTTTCCTTCTTTAGTTCTACCTTTATTTTTTTCATAGAAACTATTAGAACTTCCTCCCACAATGGCTCCTGATGCTCCATCATCTTCTTTAGATTGTTTCATAACTAATATTATTAATACTAAACATATAACAATATAAATTCCTATTAATACATTTTTTACTATTTCCATTTTTTAACCTCCTAAGTGTTTTTTGTCTTTAGTCTTGTGGTGACCCCTACGGGAATCGAACCCATGATTCAGCCTTGAGAGGGCTGCGTCTTAACCGCTTGACCAAGGGGCCAAAATACACTATATACTTATATCATTTTTTTTCATTTATGTCAATATTTTAGCCCTAGTTATTTATATCATTTTCATGTAAATTTATAATTATTTATCTTCTATAACAATTTTCAAAATATTTTTTAATCTTTCTTTTTGCTTTGTTAAAAATAAATATCCAATTAGTCCTTCAAAAGCCGTTGCATACATATAATCCTTTAACTCTGCATTTTTTGGTAAATGATGATTTTCTGTATTTCTTGTTCTTCTTACTATGTCTTTTTCTTCATCTGTTAGGTTATCATATATTTTGTTTAATATATCTGCCTGTGCCTTTGCTTTTACATATTTTATTGATTCTATATGTAATCTATTGGGTTTTAAGTTTGTAGTATCTACTAAATGTGTTCTTATATACAATTCATAAACAGCATCTCCTACATAAGCCCATATTAATGGTGACATCATATTTATATCTGTCTCTGATTTTGTTATATTTACTATATCTTCTAGGTTCAATTTTATCCTCCATTCTATATATGTTCTAATGTTATTTTTCCTATTTTTCCGCTTCTAAAATCTTCTATTACTATATTTGCAACTTTCTCTAAATCAATTCTTCCTCCAGAAATTATTGCACCTCTTTTTTCTCCTATTTTATCCATAAGTCGTAAAATAGTTTCTCTTTCTTCTTCTCCATTTTGTTCTGTAAAATCCAATATTTTGTATCTTTCTAATAATTGATTTTTATAGTTTTTATATAGTACTCTTAACAACTGATATGCTATTTCTGTTTTTTCTATAATTTCGTCCTTAATGCTACCAGTATATGCTAAATTTAAACCGACCTCTTCACTTTCAAATTTAGGCCACAATACTCCAGGTGTATCCAGTAATTCTATATTGTTTGCTATTCTTATCCATTGTTTTTGCTTTGTTACTCCTGGCTTATTTCCAACTGTTGCAGAAGTTTTTTTAGATATTCTATTTATAAAAGAAGATTTCCCTACGTTAGGTATTCCAACTATCATAACTCGTATGTTTTTTCCTATTCTACCTTTGCTTGATGCTATTTGTAAATCTTCTTGCATTACCTTGTTTATTTCTCGTAATACTTGTTCTATTCCTTTACCAGAATTGGAATCAACTAATACTGTTGGTATACCTTTATTTTTATAATATTGCAACCATTTATTATTTTGAACTTCATCTGCTAAATCGCATTTATTTAGTAATATAATTCTTTTTTTGTTTTTTGTTATTTCTGATATATCTGGATTTACACTAGATACTGGTATTCTTGCATCTAGCAATTCAATTACTACATCTATTAATTTTAAATCTTCTATTATTTGCCTTTTGGTTTTTGCCATATGACCTGGATACCAGTTAATATTTGTTTTGCTATTCTCCATCTTTTCACTTCCTATTTTTCCTATTCACTAATGGAAAATATTATATCATATTTTCCATATCTTTTAAAGTCTTTATTACTCAAAAAGAACAAGTAAATCGTTACTTGTTCTTTACATATTTCATTTTTATATTATTCTTTTACATTAGAAAATCTAATCAATGCTAATGTACCAGATATAATTTCAAATACATTACCAATAATGCAAATATACGCACCTACTACATAATTATAATATATCCAAATAAATGCAGCTATTAAGAATACAATTCTGATCCATTTAGCATCTTTCATCCATGATGATATTGCATAAAATAACGTAATTATAATTGGTATTAATGATAAATAACCATCATAAGTTAATATTCCAAACACAATGACTATTACTATAAAAATTATTAACCATAATTTTGAAATGTTTTTTCCATTTTTTCTTTTCTTGTAAAATATGTAACACCTAAAAAAAGAAACAATATTCATAAAAGCAGCAGGAAAGACTTGAAGCAAAACATATTGAACTGCGTATATCAAATTAGCAACTGCTTGTAATAGCAAAATTTTATATTCTTCTTTTTTTTGCACACTAATTACCCATAACGCAATTGCAACTATGCCAATAATTTGTGCTATCCAAAATTTACTCAACGGATTGCTCCTTTCACTATATTAAAATAGTTTCATTTTAACTAAATACTATTAAAATTTATAATTATTTCTATCTGCTCTTTCATCGAATTCTCTATCAAATTGCTCGTTTTTGTAAAACCAATCCGTTTTTTTATTATTTTTATCAGACATTCCCTTTTTAGTTTTGTTTATTGTTATATCTACTAACGTTGCTAGAGCAAGAATTATTGCTATAAATGCTATAAATACATTTAAGATTTGCATTGTATTTAATTGTGTTCCATTTTGAATTTGTATAATCGCATCTAGTATATCTTTTCCAAAATACCATCCGTATGAAACAATATATAATATTGCACCTAATAGTTGTCTTTTAAATATTAACACTATGCAAAATAATGCTACAAATAGCATTACTATTTCTGCTGTTAAATCTGCAGGTGTAAATCCTATATCAATATTTAATGAAGTTGTTACAGCTATTACTAATCTAAATATCCAAAATAATACTGCAAACATTGTTATTAAATAACTAATTAATGACATATTTTTCCTCCTTTGTATTTTTTATTTTATATATTTTTTTACTTCGTTTATTATCTTTTCTTTTGCTTGTTCTAATGGCATTTGCATATTGCAACCTGCGGCTTTTATATGTCCTCCGCCACCAAACATTAAACATATATCTGCAACATTTACATATTCTGTTGAACGAAGAGATGCTTTATAGCCATTATCTATTTCTCTTAAATATATTGAAACTTCTACACCTTCTATATCTCTACCAAGTTCTACAATTCCTTCATGATCTCCTGTTGACGTTTTTATATCTTCCTCATCTTTTTTAGTTGTATATGTAAAAGAAATTTTTCCATCTTCAAAAAATTCTAATCTATCTATAGCAATTTTTCTTAATTCAAATGCTTCTTTTGTTATAACTTGAAATACCTTTCTATATACCTCTGATATATTTACACCTTTGTTTAATAAATTCGCTGCAAATTCAAATGTTTCTGCTGTTACACCTTGGTATTTAAATCCACCTGTATCTGTTATTATTCCTGCCACTAAGCAAGTACCTATTTCTTTTCCTATTTCTATTCCTAAATATTCTAGTACTGTAACTAATATTTGTGCACATGCTGGTGCAACTGGATTTACAAAATTTAAATCTGCAAACATTGTATTTACTCCATGGTGGTCTATATTTATAGACTTATTGGCTTGTTCAAAATAATTTGCATATCCATTTAATCTTTTTATGTCTGAGCAGTCTAATACTATTGCCAAATCATAGCTGTCTTGTTTTCCATCTTTTTTTATTTCGCTTGCCCCTGGTAAAAAAGAAAAGTTTTTTGGATATTCTGGTATTATAACATCTACTTTTTTTCCTAATTGCTTTAAGCCATTATATACCGCTAGACTACTTCCTACAGCATCTCCATCAGGCATTTCATGTGTTAATATGACTATATCTTTAGCATTTATTATTTCTTCTTTAATATTATCTAATGTCATTGCTTTTTCCTCCTTTAGTCTTCTTTAGGTTTTAAATCGTTTGTAATACTTTCTATTATTGAATCTATCTTTGCGCCATATTCTAATGATTCATCTAATTCAAATACTAATTCTGGTGTTATTCTTAAGTTTATTCTTGTTGCAATTTTACTTCTTATATATCCAGATGCCTGCTTTAATCCTAAAAGTGTTTCTTTTTTATTTTTTGAATTTAATATACTCACATACACTTTAGAATATCTTAAATCTGGTGTTGTTTTTACCTTAGTAACACTAACCATTCCCGTTATTTTACTATTTTCTAATTCATAACTGATTATGTTGCTAAGTTCTTTTTTTAATTCTTCATCAATTCTGTTTAATCTATTATTATTTTTTTGCATTTTGCTAATTCCTTTCTACTTGATGTATTAGTGTTATATTTTCGAAGAATGGAAAGACATTTGTCTGTTCCCTATTTATTACAATTATCTTTTTATTTCTTCCATAATGTAAACTTCTAGAATATCTCCTTCTTTTATGTCATTATAATCTTCTAATTGTATACCACATTCATATCCTGATGCTACCTCTTTTGCATCATCTTTAAATCTCTTTAATGATACAAGTTTTCCTTCATAAACAACTATATTGTCTCTTAAAAGTCTTACTCCAGCATTTCTTGCAACTTTTCCGTCAGTTACATAGCATCCTGCTATTGTTCCAACATTTGAAACTTTAAATACCTGTCTTATTTCTGCATTTCCTATTACTGTCTCTTTAAATACAGGATCTAACATTCCCTTCATTGCTGCTTCTACATCTTCTATAGCATTGTAAATTACTGAATATGTTTTTATTTCTACTTCTTCTTTTTCTGCTATTTCTTTTGCCATTGCATCTGGTCTTACATTGAATGCTATTATTATAGCTTTTGATACTTTTGCAAGTGTTACATCTGTTTCTGTAACTGCTCCAACATTCGAATGTATTACTTTTACTTGTACTTCGTCATTTGATAATTTTTCTAATGATTGTTTTACAGCTTCTACTGAACCTTGAACATCTGCTTTTACTATTAAATTTAATTGTTTTAAATTTCCTTTTTCTATTTGGCTAAATAAATCATCTAAAGTTACTCTAGCCGTAGCATTTAAAGCTTTATCTCTAGCTTGACGTTTTCTTCTTTCCATTAAATGTTTTGCTGTTTTTTCATCTTTTACCTCATAGAAAGTTTCTCCAGCCTCTGGTACTTCTGGTAATCCTATTACTTCAACTGGTGTTGATGGTCCTGCTTTCTTAACAGATTGACCTTTATCGTTTGTCATTGCTCTTATTCTTCCTATAACAGAACCTACTAATATAGTATCACCTATATCTAGACATCCACGTTGTACTAACATTGTTGCAATTGGTCCTTTTGATTTATCAAGTTTTGCTTCTATTACAGCACCTTTAGCTTGCTTTCTAGGGTTTACCTTTAGTTCTTTCATATCTGCAACTAATAATACCATTTCAAGTAAATTATCTATATTTATCTTTTTCTTTGCAGAAATTGGAACAAAGATTGTATCTCCACCCCATTCTTCTGGTACTAATCCATATTCTGTTAATTCTTGTTTTACTTTTTCAGGATTTGCTCCTTCCAAGTCTATTTTGTTTATAGCTACTACTATTGGAATTCCTGCTGCTTTTGCATGGTTTATTGCTTCTATTGTTTGAGGCATAACACCATCATTTGCAGCAACCACTAATATAGCAATATCTGTTATTTGTGCACCTCTTGCTCTCATACTTGTAAAAGCTTCATGTCCTGGTGTATCTAAAAATGTTATTTCTCTTCCATTTATTTCTACCTTGTAGGCACCTATATGTTGTGTTATTCCCCCAGCTTCTCCTTCAATTACATTAGTTGATCTAACTGCATCTAAAAGTGAAGTTTTACCATGGTCTACGTGTCCCATAACAACAACTACTGGTGGTCTAGCTACTAAATCTTCTTCTTTATCCTCTGTATCGTCAAAAAGAATATCCTCTTCTGTTATTATTTCCTTTTTATGTGCTGTTATTCCATATTCGCCTGCGATTAAGAAAGCTGTATCAAAATCTACTGAATTATTAATTGTTGCAAGTATTCCATATCCTAATAATTTTTTTATAATTTCACTACTTGTTTTCTTAAGTTCAGCTGCTAAATCTTTTACTGTTATGCTATCTGGTATTGTTATATCTGTTAATTGGAATATTTTTTGTTTAACTCTATCTTCTTGAGATTGATTTTTCTTTTTATTTCTTTTTCCTCTTTCAGTAGTTAAATCATAATAATCAAGCATAGAACCTTCATTGAACATGTGAGATAATTTGTTTACTTGTTTTAGTCCTTTTAATTTTCCTTCATCATAATCATTATTGTTTTTTCTAGATTTTGCAGGTTTTTTATTAGCCTTATTTTCTTCATATCTACTACTTTTTTGTTTATCTATAGCCTTATTTGCATATACTCTTCCACCATCTTTTTCTACGACATCTGTTGCCATTATATCTTTTATATTCTTCTCAATTCTCTTTTCATCTAATGGCCTATTATTATCTCTATTGAATGGTCTTCCTCCGTCTTTATTAAATGATCTATTATTATCTCTGTTAAATGGTCTTCCTCCGTCTTTGTTAAATGGCCTATTATTATCTCTGTTAAATGGTCTTCCACCATCTTTGTTAAACGGTCTATTATTATCCCTATTAAATGGTCTTACATTATCTCTATTAAATTGTTTATTATTATCTTTAGGAGGTTGATTATCTGTATTTTTTACTTCCTTGTTTTCTACCTTTTCTTCTACCTCTTCTTTTTGCGCAACATTTGCCACTTCTTTATTACTTTCACTCTCTTTATTTTTGTTCTTATTTATTCCAAATAATTCACTTACGGTAAGTGGTTTGTTTGGTTTATTTCTATATACTATATTAAAATCTTTTTTTCTTTCATTATCCACAAAACCTATATTTTCTTTCTTTTCTTCTGCTTTTTTATTTTGACTTTCTTGTTCTTTAACAGCGTCTGCATTTATTACTTCTCTTCTAATTATAACCGGTGTTGATGGTTTTGCTTTTTCTTCTTTTACCTTTTTTTGTGTTTTATTTGTAAAACTTTCCTCTATTTTTGTTGCCTCACTTTCGTCTACACCACTTAAATGAGTTTTTACATCTATTCCTAGTTCTTGAGCTCTGTCTATTACTTCTTTACTATTTAAATTTAATTTTTTTGCAATTTCATGTATTTTTATTTTACCCAATAGTGTCACCTCCACAAATTTTCTTTATAATTTCTGTTGCAATATTCTCATTTTTTATTGCTATTATTCCTCTATTGTTCTTACCTATTGATTTGCTTATATCTTCAATATTTCCGAACACATATATTGGAACATTATTTTTTTCACATATAAACTTTATATTTTTTATTGTCTTTTCCGAACAATTTTCTGCTACAATAACTAATTTTGCTTTTTTCTTTTCTACTGTTTCAATAGTTATGTCTGTACCAGATACTATGTCTCCTGCTTTTGCACATATTCCCAGTAACCCATAAATTTTATTTATCACTAATTACACCTCTTAAATTATTATAAATCTCATCATCTATTTTTGTTTCAAACACTCTTTCTAATCTTTTACTTTTGATAACCTTCTCTAAACATTCTATGTTATCACATATGTATGCGCCGCGTCCTTCTAATTTTCCTGTTTTATCTATATTTATAATGCCTTCTTTATTCTTTACAATCCTTATTAAGTCCTTTTTATCCTTTTTTTCATTACAGCCCATACAACTTCTTTGTGGTACTTTTTTCAAATTTTTCACATCCTTTATATGGATTATTCTTCTGTTTCGGCACTTGCTAATAATTCTTTAAATTGTGTCTCACTTTTTATATCTATTTTCCAATTAGTTAATTTTGCTGCAAGTCTTGCATTTTGACCAGATTTTCCTATAGCTAATGATAATTGATCATCAGGAACTATTACTTGTGCAAATTTTTCTTCCTCATTTATATCTACTGCTAAAACTTGTGCTGGTAGTAATGCTGCTGATATATAAATAGATGGATCTTCATTCCATTCAATTACATCTATTTTTTCTCCATTTAATTCATTTATTATATTCTGTATTCTTATTCCTTTTTGTCCTACACAAGAACCAACTGGATCTATATCTGGGTTAGTTGAATATACAGCTACTTTACTTCTACTTCCAGCATCTCTAGATACGCTTTTTATTTCTATTAATCCTTCATATATTTCTGGTATTTCAAATTCAAATAATTTTCTTACAAAATCAGGATTACTTCTTGATACCATAACCTGTGGAGCACCTTTTATACCTTTTTCTACAGAAACTACATAAGCTCTTATTTTATCATTTACTTTGTAAGTTTCTGTTGGTATTTTTTCTTTAGGTAACATTATTCCCTCTAGTTTTCCTAAATCTAAAACAACAACTGCACCATCTGCTTTTTGTACTATTCCTGTAACAATTTCGCCTTTTCTATCATTATATTCAGAATATATTATGTCTCTTTCTGCCTCTCTAATTTTTTGCAACATAACTTGTTTTGCTGTTTGTGCCGCAATTCTTCCAAAGTCTTTTGGCATTATCTCTATTTCTGCAGTATCGCCTATTTTATATTTTTTGCTTTTCTTTTTAGCTTCTTCTAGGCTGATTTGTGTATTGCTATCTTCTACAACTTTCACAATTTCTTTTAATGCATATATGTGTATTACACCAGTAACACTATCTATTGTAACTTTTACATTTTCTAAAGCATCAAAATTTTTTTTGTAAGCTGTTACTAAAGACGCTTCAAGCGATTCTAACAAGTATGTTTTATCAATTTTTTTCTCCTTTTCTAATTCTTCAATTGCTGTTATCAATTCTTGGTTGTTCATTGTTTTCATTTTTTATTCCTCCCTTTATTTTTATTTTTACTTTTAAACATAACTTAATTCCATTGATATACTGTTTTTATTTGCGCTATATTTTTTCTATCTAATGATATTGTATTTTCTTCTATTTTTATATTAATTACATCATCATTAAACTCTACTAACTCACCTACATATTGTTTTTGTTTATCAACAGGTTTAAATAATTTTATTTCTACTATTTTGCCTATATTTGCTTTTAAATGTTCATCTTTTCTTAAGACTCTTTCTATACCAGGTGATGAAACTTCTAAAAAATATTGTTCTTTTACTATATCTGCCATATCTAGCATATCATTAATTTCATTACTTACTTTTTCGCAGTCATTTAAATCTATACCTTTTTCATTATCTATATATATGCGTAAGAAATAATCTTTACCCTCTTTAACGTACTCAACATCATATAAATCATATCCTAGAGTATTAATCTTTTCTTTTAGTAAATCTGTTACTTTTTGCTCTATATTTGCCAATATTTTACCTCCTAAATCCAAAAGTTAAGAGTGGGAATTTGTTTCCCACTCTTCTGTACTTTTTATGCTTAATAATTATATAACTATTTTTCCCACTTTGCAAGACTTTTATACAATTTTTTTAAAATTTTATTTACGGAAATAAGTTTTTGCACTTTTAAAAGACGTCAAAAATGCTAGCTAATTATTTTTTTGCTCTGGCATGTGAATCCCCTTAGCAACAATATCAATAGATTCTACATTCATTGTTGTTAATCTTTCTATTTCTTTTTTACATTTTTGTTTAAAATCATGCAATTCTTGTAATATGTTATATCCGTAGACTATTACTACTTCTACATATATGCACATACCTTCCGGATAGTTATCTATCCTAATTTTATTTGTTTGATATATTGCATCTGTTTTTTGTGCAAGATATTCTATTATTTGTCTAAATAC
Source organism: uncultured Clostridia bacterium (assembly GCA_947629555.1). GTDB lineage: Bacteria > Bacillota > Clostridia > TANB77 > CAG-508 > CAKPQL01. The sequence continues at coordinate 11,950 of CANRED010000028.1, forward strand.
AGTATCTGATATTTTAAAATTTCCTAAATAACTAAATGTAGGCCTTATTATTGATTTCTCTGATATATATGGCTTTGAATTTTTTCCTTTTGACTTAAACACTTGTAATGGATCTAGTAAATATCCTGAAAAATCTTTTTTTATTTCGAACGTTGGAACTGGTATTACATGTTTTCCTTCTGTTACTCTAATTCTTCTTGCAGTTTTCATTTCTTCCTCTGTTGCTACATCATTTATATATATCGTTTCACATATTTTAGGTAATCCTAAATTTTCTTGTATTTTTTGAACCATTCCGTCTGATGTTCCTAAAATCAATATATTATCTGCTTTCAATTTTTTTAATGTCTTTTTTATTTCAAACTGTTCTTCTGGTCGTGAAAATAAAGCTTTTTTTACTGTTTCTATTTTTGTTGGTGCTTTTTTTGCGGAACTACCCGCTACAACTTCATTATCTTTTATAAGTAATCCATCATCTATTATAAAGTTTATTCCCTTTTCCCCTGCTACCATCTGTGCTCGATAGCTTTTACCTGTTCCAGATGGGCCTACGAAAGCATATACTTTCATTCTAGGGTCTAGTAATATTATTCTTGGGTCTATTAACATATTTGTTTCCTTTCTTTTTGCACCAAACAGTACAAAATTTATTTGCTTATCATTTGAAATATAATAGAAAAAATTGAACATCCGCTTCTAGTTGTTCAAACGGCTATTACAGTTGCTATCGTAGCCATACAGTTATGTATTTTTCTTGCTACACCGCGTTTAAGGATGTGGCAAATTTTTTCTATTATATTTCAAATGGGAATTTTTTATACATTTTTTAAAGATAGAGAGGCTATTTCTATAATATTAGTTTGTACATTTATGTTATATCAAATATGGCAGAAGTGCATTCTTCTGCCACACATTATTTTTAAATATGTTTTAACGAAGCAAGATGCTAATTATTTCCTACACATCAATTTTAAAAAGAATTGGTATATTGCTAGGCAAAACATATTTAAAATACCGGAGGCGTACTAAGGTACGTTGAGGATTTTTAAATATGTTTAACGAAGCAAGATACTGATTATTTCCTACATACAAATTTTAAAAAGAATTAGTATATTACTAGGCAATTTCAATCAAAAAAGCGGAGGTGTACGAGGGTACATTGAGCATTTTTTGATTGAAATTAACGACGTAAGATACTGATTATTTTTAAAATTACACAACATCATTTATCTTAACATCTCTCACATGATCAATTTTTTCCCAACTTGTATCTGGTTTTATTAATGATTTTATATTTATTAATATCCATGAGCCCATGAATATTGGATAACATAACAATCCTTTTATCATAGGTCTAATTGGTCTTTTATCTAATGCTAATATTAACAATGCTAATAATATAGGCATTATAAATGTTGCAGCCAAATATCTTGCATAATTCCAAAGTAATCCTGCCGTTGTCATTCCACTTGCTAGATATATTATTAAATTTACTAACAATAGTAAGAATGTTAAAAGCATCATTGGTATTCCTAATATATATAAGAATCCATCAAAATTCATTAAAGTTTTATTTGTTTTTATTCCTCTAGCCAAATCTTTAGTATATAGTTTCATACATTGTAAATGTCCTACTGTCCATCTTGTTCTTTGTTTCCAAGATTGGCTAAATTCAACTGGTTGCTCATCATATACTATAGCATCAGTTGCCCAACCTAACTTTCTTCCTTTAGCTATATTTATTAAAGAATATTCTATATCCTCAGTAAGTGTTTTGGTGTTCCAGCCACCTTCTTTTTTTATTATATCGAATCTAACCATGAATCCTGTACCATTTAATAATGGTGACAATCCTAAATTATATCTAGCTAAATGGTAAAATCTATGCATTGTCCAATAGAATATAGCATATCCTGCTGTAATCCAGCTATCCGTAGGATTTTTTATATCTCTATATCCTTGAACTACATCTTCACCTTGGCAAAGTTTTTTGTTCATATTTTTTGTAAAATTGGTATCAACAATATTATCTGCATCGAATATAAACATTGCATCATAATCAGCATTTTCTTCTATTTTTTGTGCTAAAAACCATTGTAAGGCATAACCTTTTGTTTTCTTTTCTTCATCAAATCTTTCTACTACTATTGCCCCTGCCTCTTTTGCAATTTTAGCTGTATTATCTGTACAATTATCAGCAATTACATATATATCTAGTAATTCTTTAGGATAATCTTGTTCCATTAAACTATCTATTAAATTTTTTATAACTCCTTCTTCATTATGAGCTGGTATAATTGCCATAAATTTATGTTGTTTATTTACTAATAATGGTTTTTCTTTTAATTTTATTAATGAGCATACGCTTACCATTATTTGATATACCCAAAATATTGTTATAATCCAAACTAATGCTTGTTGAAGCATATATAGATATTCCATTAATTTTACCCCTTTTATAATTATTTAAATACATACATATTATATTATACTATTTTATTTGGCAAAATTCAACATATTTTTTATTGCATAGGAAAAATCTCTGTTGTAGTGTCAATGATGTGAAACAAAAATATATAAAAATCATATAATTAAATTGCATAACCTATCATTCCATATA
>CANRED010000029.1 GCA_947629555.1 uncultured Clostridia bacterium
TAAATTTTTCTTATGCAATCATTTATTTAATGTAAATTAAAATTATAAAATTGATTGTAAATATATTATACGAGGAAGAAAATATATGTTAAAATTAGAGAATGTAACAAAAAGTTATAAAACAGGAGACTTTGAACAACAAGCACTAAAAGGTGTAAGTCTAGAATTTAGAGAGAATGAATTTGTATCAATATTAGGACCAAGTGGTAGTGGAAAAACAACTCTTTTAAATATTGTAGGTGGACTAGATAGATACGATAGTGGAGATTTAATAATAAATGGAAAATCTACAAAAAAATTTAAAGATAAAGATTGGGATGCTTATAGGAATAATTGTATAGGATTTATTTTTCAAAGTTACAATTTAATTAATCATATTAGTGTACTTGCAAATGTTGAAATGTGTATGACATTAAGTGGTGTTCCAGCTAAAGAAAAGAAAAAAAGAGCATTAGATGTATTAGAAAAAGTTGGATTAAAAGACCATGCACATAAAAAACCAAACCAATTATCTGGTGGACAAATGCAAAGGGTTGCAATAGCTAGGGCATTAGTAAATAATCCAGATGTTATACTTGCAGATGAGCCAACAGGTGCTCTAGATTCTGAAACTAGTGTACAAATAATGGAACTAATAAAAGAAATAGCAAAAGATAAATTAGTAATAATGGTAACACACAATCCAGAACTTGCAAAAAATTATTCTACAAGAATAGTAGAATTTAAAGATGGTAACTTAATTAGTGATTCTAATCCAATATCTAAAACAGAAGAAATTAAAAATGATTATAAGTTAAAAAAGACATCAATGAATTTCTTTTCAGCATTGCGTTTATCACTTTCAAATATTATTACTAAAAAGGGAAGAACACTACTTACAGCGTTTGCTTCTAGTATAGGTATTATAGGAATTGCACTTATACTATCATTGTCTAACGGATTTGATATTCAAATAGATAAGTTCGAGAGAGAAACTTTATGCCAAATGCCTATTGTTGTATCAGCGCAATCAATTAGCATGGATGAAGAAGAAATGATGGAGCTAATGAATGAAGAACAAAGTAAAGATAATTCTCATAGAGATGAACAAACAATATATCCACAAAAAGTAGTAGAAAATATGATACATACAAACAACATAACAAAGGAGTATAAAGAATATATTGATAATCTTAATCCAGATTTAATTGGCGGAGTAAGTTATACAAGAGCAACGAAGTTAAATGTATTAACAAAAATAAATGGAAAAACAAAATTGTTAAATGACAGTACAATGTTTTTCCCATTGCCAGAACAAATAGATTCAACAAGAACAGATACAATTATAGAAGATAATTTCGAATTAATATATGGAAATATGCCTAAAGAAAAAGAGGACTTATTATTATTAATAGATACCAAAAACAGATTAAGCAGTACAATATTTGAAGCATTAGGATATACAACAGAAGATACAATAAGCTTTGAAGAAATAGTTGGTAAAGAGTTTAAAGTTGTTTTAAATGATGATTTATATACAAGTATGGGAAACTACTTTGTAATGAATACAAATTATGATGAATTATACAACAATAAAAACTGTATAACCGTAAGAATAAGTGGAATTATAAGAGGAAAAGAAGGAAATACTTTTGCAGAATATAGTGGAAATGGAATTACATATAAAGAAGAATTAATGACTTATTTAATAGAGAAAAATAGTAATTCAGCAGTTGTAAAAGCACAACAAGAAAAAGATTATAATGTTTTAACAGGAGAAAAATTTGATTTAACTAAAGAAGAAGGTATAGCAGAAAAAGAAAATATACTTAGTTATTTAGGTGATGATAAAGTACCAATGGTTATACAAATATATCCTAAAAATTTTGATACAAAAGAAGAAATATTACAATATTTAGATAAATACAATGAAGGGAAAGAAGAAGAAGATAAAATTGTTTACACAGACTACGCAGAAACAATTACAAGTTTATCTGGAAATATAATGGATGCAATAACAGTAGTTTTAGTAGCATTTTCAGCAATATCATTGGTTGTATCTTCAATAATGATTGCTATTATAACTTATATATCTGTACTTGAAAGAACAAAAGAAATAGGAATATTAAGAGCAATAGGTGCTAGAAAGAAAGATATAACAAGAGTATTTAATGCAGAAACATTTATAATAGGTATTTGCTCAGGTTTAATTGGAATTGGTATAGCAAGAATATTATTATTACCAGTAAATTCAGTGTTAAAGAACTTAACAGATTTAGATAATGTAGCGCAAATGAATCCAATGCATGCATTAATACTAATTATAATAAGTGTTGTATTAATACTTATAGGTGGATTTATTCCAGCAAAAATGGCAAGCAAAAGAGATCCAGTAAATGCATTAAGAACAGAATAATACTTGTAAAAAATGAATAAAAATGATAATATATTATAAATTGATATAAACTAATGAGTGTAGGAAACGATGCCCTACTATATATACTGAGGTTGTAGTTCACAGGTATTTAAATAACCTCAGTATCGTCGTTCCCTAGTATAAAAAACAGGGGGAATAATTATATTGGAAATAGAACAAATATATAATGAATTGGTTAAAAATATAAAACCAACTCAAATATTCAAAAATGAGCCCATGAAAAAACACACATCCTTTAAAATTCGGTGGAAATGCAGATATATTCTTAAAATTAGAAAATGTAGAAGATATAAGATATGTTGTAATTTTTTCAAAACAAAATAATATACCTTTATCAATTATAGGAAATGGAAGTAATTTACTAGTAAGAGATAAAGGAATACGTGGAATTGTTTTAAAACCCAATATACAAACTATTGAATTAAACGAAAAAGAAAATTTACTTTATGTAGAAGTTGGTTCGGGCGTGCCTTTGCCAAAACTTGCGCTAGAAATGAGTAAAAAAGGATATACAGGTTTAGAATTCGCAGTAGGAATTCCAGGAACTGTAGGTGGAGCAGTAAGAATGAATGCAGGTGCTTATGGTGGAGAAATGCAAAAAGTAATAATAAGCACGACCTATATGGATTTAGATGGCAATATAAAAACAATTAAAAATGAGGAACACAAATTTGAATATAGAAAAAGTATATTTACAAAAAATAAATATATAATTTTAAGCACAACAATTCAGTTAAAAAAGGGAAATATAAACGAAATTGAAGAGATAATATCTAAAGATACACAATCACGAAAAGAAAAGCAACCTTATAATATGCCGAGTGCAGGTAGTACATTTAAAAGAAAAGAAGGAATAATAACAGCAAAGTTAATAGATGAAGCTGGGTTAAAAGGTTATTCAATAGGGGATGCTATAGTTTCAGAAAAACATGCAGGTTTTATAGTAAATAAAGGAAATGCAACAGCACAAAATGTACTAGATTTAATAAAACATGTACAAAATGAGGTATATAATAAATTCAACCAAAAAATAGAATTAGAAATAGAAATTATGGGGGAAGAGTAAAATGAAGGGTTTTTTAAGATGGTTTAAAGGAAGCACAAAAATAAAAAGATGGATATTTGTAGTTTTAGTAGGAATTGCATTAGTATGTTATGGATTTTCTAAAATTTTAGTTACAACGGAAATTTCATCTGTAAAGCAGATATTAAATATAGTTATAACATTTATAAGTGGATTTTTATTAGTTGTATTGGGATTAGTATTTATGCAAAAAAGAACTTTAGAAATACTTGTAGAAGCAAATCAAAGAAATAATGATATAAATATAAATTCATTAATATTTAATAAAAATGTTTATGAAAAAGGACCTAAGGTAGTAGTAATAGGTGGAGGAACTGGATTAAATACAGTATTAAGAGGAATAAAGAAATATACAAATAATATTACTGCAATAGTTACAGTATCAGACTATGGAGAAATAGCAACAGATTCAAGAAGAGAACTAGAATTAAAACCTATAGAAGATATAAAAACAAGTATGATATCTTTATCAAACCATGAAGAGCAAATGGAAGCACTATTAGACTATAAATTTGAAAGTGGAAGATTAGCAAACTTATCTTTTGGAGACGTATATTTATCTGCAATGCAAAACATATATGGAGATTTTACAAATAGTATTGAAAAATCTAGCAAAGTGCTAAGAATGGTAGGAAAAGTTTTACCAGTTACACTAGATGAAATGCAAATTTGTGCAGAATTAAAAGATGGAACAATAGTAAAAGAAAAAGATAAAATATCTGAAACAGTATATGAGAAGATAACAAAAATTGAAAGGATATATTTAACACCATCAAATTGTAGACCAGCACCAGGAGTATTGGAAGCAATATCAGAAGCTGATGCAATTATTATTGGACCTGGAAACTTATATACTAACGTAATTCCAAATTTACTTATAAAAAATGTTGCAAAAGCAATAAAAGAAAGCAAAGCAATAAAATTTTACATAAGCAATATAATGACAGAACCTGGACAAACAGATAACTATTCTGTATCTGATCATATTGCAGCAATAACAGAGCATACAAGAGAAAATATAATAGATTATTGCCTTGGAAACGCAGGAGAAATAGTACCAGAATATGTTAGAAAATATAATAGACAAGGCTCAGATGTTGTAGATTTGGATACTGCTAAAATAAAAGAGTTAGGTATAAATGTAATAAAAAGAGATATAGCAAAGATAGAAAATGGATATATAAGACATAATACTGAAGAAATTGCAAAAACAATAATGGAATTTATATGCAATGATTTAAAATTCAAAAATAAGCAAACTGAAACACAATATGTATTATTAAATTCAAGATTAAAAGCAAAGAAGAAAATAGATAAGAAAGAAAGAAAAGCAAAGGGAGAAAAAGTATTATTAAAGAAATTATTGAGTAAAATTAACTCAACGGGAAAAAGAGCAAAAAGGTCAAGTAAATTCCAAAATAAATATCAAGATAGAATAGAATCTATACGCCACACAGAAGAAAACACAATAAGAAACAGAGAAAGATATGAAAATTCAGAAAAAAATAATTAAAAATTTCTTCAAATTTTGAGGAGGTACAAATGATAAAAAATAAAGAACTAAACGAACTAATAAACAAAGAATGGATAATAACAAATGGATTGGGTGGCTATGCTTCATCAACCATTTGTGGTGCAAATACAAGAAAATATCATGGTTTATTGGTAGCACCATTAACTCCACCAGCTAGAAGACATTTAATACTATCCAAAGTAGATGAAAGTATTACTATAAATGGCAAAACTTATAATTTATATACAAATATATGTAAGAACTATATATCAGAAGGATATAAATATCTTACAGATTTCAATAAAGAATATGTGCCTGTTTTCAATTTTAATGTAAACGGAATAGAAATTGAAAAAACTATATGTATGAAATATAGGGAAAATACAGTATGTATACTATATAAAATAAAAAATACAGAAAATACAATTCATTTAAATGTAGCTCCAATCATCAATTTTAGAGATTTCCATTGTGTAAATAAGGACCATAATTTTAATATTAGGCAAAATATAAACAATACAAAGGTAAAGGTAGTAGTAGATGGAATATCAGAGTATCCAATTTATATAAAATGTTCAGAAGGAGAATACAAAGAACATGTTAATGACATATTTAAAAATATGTATTATATAGAAGAAGAAAAAAGAGGATTTCCTGCTGATGAGAATCATGCTGTTACAGGAGTATATACAATAGAAATAAAACCTAATGAAGAAAAATATATCACTTTTGTATGCTCATTAGAAGAAAATATTGATGAAATAGATGCTAGTGAAGTAATAAATAGTGAAAGAAAAAGATTAGATAAAATTATTGAAAATACTGAATTGTTGAATGGCAGTAACGATGAAGATAAAAAAACGAAGGAAAAAAATAAATTTATAAAAGATTTAATAATAGCAACAGACAATTTTGTTGTATTTAGGCCATCATTTATACTACATACAGTAATAGCGGGATATCCTTGGTTCTTAGACTGGGGAAGAGATGCATTAATATCATTTGAAGGTCTTTTATTAAAAACAAAAAGATTTGAAATAGCAAAAGAAGTTTTAATGACATTTGTAAAAAATATTAAATATGGTTTGGTTCCAAATGGATATTCAGGATTTGATAACAGACCATTATATAATAGTGTAGATAGCTCACTTCTATTGTTTGAACAAATAAAAAAATATATAAAATACACTGGAGATTATGAATTTATAAAGGATAATTTATATAAAACATTAATTCAAATAATAGAATGTTACCAAAAGGGCATAGATGTAGATAACAATAATATTTACATAGATAGAGATAATTTATTAGTTTCTGGAACAGAAACTACGCAAAATACGTGGATGGATGCTAAATATGGAGATTTTGCTGTAACACCAAGAAATGGAAAAGCAGTAGAAATTAATGCAATGTGGTATAATGCATTAAAAATATTAGAAGAGCTAAGTAAGAATTTTGAAGAAGCAGAGAATGCACAAAAATATGCAAAAATGGCAAAACTTACTAAATCAGCGTTTAACGAAAAATTTTATAACAAAAGTAAAAAATGTTTATATGATGTATTAGGAGACAGCAAAATTCGTCCAAATCAGTTATTTGCACTAAGTTTAACATATCCAGTAATAGATCCCTCATCAGAAATTGCAAAAGAAATTATGAATACAGTAACTAAGAAATTATTAAATAAATATGGATTAAAAACTTTAGCAAAAGGAGAAGAGGGATATACTGAAGTATATGAAGGAAATTCATATGAAAGGGATATAAGTTATCATCAAGGTATAACTTGGGTATGGCTATTAGGCTTATACTATGATGCATATAAAAATATAATAAATTCAACAACACTAAAAACAGAAAAAAAGAAATTGCAAGAGGAATTAAATAAATTTATAGAAACGACATATAAAACTTTTAAATCAGACTTATATAATCAAGGAATGATAGGTTCTATAGCAGAAATATATGATTCAAAGGTACCACAACTTCCAAAAGGTGCTTTAGCACAGGCTTGGAGTGTTGCAGAGGTTTTACGAATAATATTATAGGAGGAAAAATGCGAATATTAGGAATAGATCCAGGATTTGCAATAACAGGATATAGTATAATAGATTATGAGGGAAATAAATTTAAGTTAATAGATAGTGGGGCAATAACAACAAAAGCAGGAGAATCATTTCCATATAGATTAGCAAAAATTTATGATGATTTATCAATAATAATAGATACATATAAACCAGAGGCAATGTCTGTAGAGGAATTATTTTTTAATCAAAATATAAAAACTGGTATAAATGTTGCACAAGCAAGAGGAATAGTATTAACTGTAGGATATAAAAAGGGAATTCCTACATTTGAATATACGCCTTTACAAGTAAAACAAGCAGTAGTAGGTTATGGAAGAGCAGATAAAATGCAAGTGCAACGAATGGTAAAAGCCATACTAAAAGTAGATACATTACCAAAACTAGATGATATAACAGATAGTATGGCAATAGCAATATGTCATGCGCATTCTGCAAAATACAGTGAGAAATTATAATACTATTTGCAGCACATATCTATTATTTTTATGCACCTTGGTGTCGCAACCTCTAAATTTAATTATTTAGTAGGCTGCTCCATTCGCCCTTCGCTTTGCTTCGGTTGGTCGCTTACGCGGTGCTAAAAAATAATAGATATGTGTTGCATAATAAATAATTAATACGTATAGAAAGGTAAATCGATGAAAATAGAGGAATTAGAAGTAGAATTAAAAAACAAAAAATTACATAGTTTATATTTGTTATATGGAGAAGAAACATTCCTTTTAGAAACATCACTAAAAAAAATAAAAACTAATTTTGGAGAATTAGTAAAGGGAATAAATTATATTTTAGTAGATGAAACAAATGTGCAAAATATAATATCAGATATAGAAACTCCAGCCTTTGGATATGAAAAAAAACTAATAATTATTAAAAATAGTAATCTATTTAAAAAATCAAAAAAAATTACTACTTCGAAAGGCGAGGAATTGGAAGTAAAAATAGCAAACTATATAGAAGAAAATATAGAAACTATACAACAATCAGTTGTTTTAGTATTTATTGAAGATACAGTTGAAAAAAATAAACTTTTAGAGGTAATAGAAAAAAACGGAATAGTATGTAATTTTGAAACATTAAAACCTATACAAATATCAAAAAGATTAAAAGCAATATGTAATGCATATAAGGTAAATATAACGGATGCTAATCTACAATTATTAATAGAAAATTGTGGTACAAATATGCAAGACCTAATAAATGAAATAAGAAAATTAATTGAATACGCAGGAGAGGGAGGAACAATAGATAATTCTGCAATAGAAAATGTAGCAATAAAACAAATAGATGCAATAATATTTGATTTAACAGATAATCTTGGAAAAAAAGATATAAAAAAAGCTATGGATGTGTTAGATGGATTAATATATAATAAAGAACCACTACAAAAAATACTGATAACTTTGTATAACCACTTTAAAAAATTATATATAGTAAAACTTGCAGAAAAATATAACAAAGATTTAGCAGAAAGCATGAGCTTAAAACCTAATCAGATGTTTTTAATTACTAAATATAAAAAACAAGCGGAATATTTTGAAGATATTGAATTAAGAAAAATAATACAAGAGTTAATAGATTTAGATTCAGATTATAAAATAGGTAAAATAGATTTAAATATACGGACTAAAGTCTATTTTATGTAATTATTGCAGTAAGGGTGAATGATTTCACCCTTACTATATTTTTGAAACAAATAAATAAATTATAAAGATGTAAGAGTTGGTGTCTTGTTTGCTTCTGGAATATATTTATTAATATAGAAATCTGTTGTTTCCATATATTTTGTTGTTTGATTATCATGAATTTTATTTATGTATTCATGAGGATTTAATTCAAATGAAGTTTCATTTTTTCCTATAATATGAAGTGCGATATTAGAGCAATGATCAGATATTCTTTCTAAGTTGGATAATATTTCTAAGAATATAACTCCACATTCAATAGAATAATTCTTTTTATTAAGTTTGGTTATATAGTTAGACTTAATGTTATATTCAAGCATATCAATAACATCTTCTAATGGTTCTATTTTTTGAGCTAACTCAAAATCATTGTTTATAAAAGCTGTAACTGTCATTGTACATATTTCATCAACAGCATTTAACATAGACGTAAAAGAAACCATTGTTGAGTCTGAAAAATTCATATTATTTTGATGTAATTTTTCAGCACATTCAAGTAAGTTAATACAGTGATCAGATATTCTTTCAAAGTCAGAAGAAAGATGAACAATTGTAGTTATGTTTTTTACATCATTATCATTTAAAAAATTATCTTTTAGTTTCATAATGTAATTATTTAAAACATCATCCATATTATCAATAAGATTTTCATTTTCATTTATACGATTTACAATGTTTTCGTCATATTTATAAAATAAGGATTTAGAATCCATAAAATTAGATTTAGCATAATTTCCCATTTTAATTGCAATTTTTTTAATTTGTTCAATAGCAAGTCCAGGTACAACAATTAATCTATCGTCTAATACATCTAATTCATTAGATGTAGGATTAACATCTTCTTTTATAGTAGAAAAGGCTAATTTCTCTAATACACTGGTAAAAGGTATAAAGAATATTGTTACAACAACATTGAAAAGAGTATGAAAATTAGCTATTCCTCCCATATCAATTGGTAAATTCCAAAAAGAAAATCCAATAAAACGTTGTAAAGTATATATTGCAACAAGAAATAAAATACAACCAATAATATTAAAGTATAAATGAACAAGAGCTATTCTTTTTGCATTTTTGTTAGCATTAATACTAGACATTATTGGAGTTACACAAGTACCAATGTTTTGCCCAATTATAATAGGAATGGCAGCAGAATAAGATATTGCGCCAGTAGAAGAAATTGCTTGTAATATACCAACTGATGCAGAAGAACTTTGAATAATTGCAGTAACAATAGCACCAACTAGTACACCAATTATTGGATTAGAGAAGGTACTAAATAAAGTTATAAATCCATTATAATGGCTTAGAGGTGATACAGCTGCTTCCATTGAAATCATACCACTAAATAAAATTCCAACACCTAAAAAAGCACCGCCTATATTTTTAAATTTATCTTTTTTGAATGCCATAAACATTAAAATTCCAATTATTGCAAAAATTGGTGCAATAATTGATGGAGAAAGTAGGGACATTATAGAATTAGAAGAGACTGAAAGTCCGTTTAATCTAAGAATTTGTCCAGTAACTGTAGTACCAATATTAGCTCCCATAATTAAACCTATGGCAGACTTAAATTTTAAAATTCTAGCATTAACAAGTCCAATAATAATAACTGTAGTAGCTGCAGAACTTTGAATAATACCAGTAACTAAAGCACCAAATAATATACTTTTAAAAATGTTCCCAGTTAGTTTTTCTAAAATTTTCTCAACTTTTCCAGTAGATAACTTTTCTAAACTAGAAGAAAGGAGATTCATTCCAAATAGAAATAATGCTAAACCTCCACCTAATTTTATAATCATTGCAATTACATCAATAGAATTCAAATTCCACACCGTCCTTAAAAATAAACGTCCTTTAATAAAATATTTCCTTGTTGATTATACCATAACAAAATAAAAAATCAACAAAAATAAATAAAAATAGATAAGTAAAAAAAGCGAACAAATGTATTGACAAATAAATCACATAGTGATATAAAATATACAAACAAGTTTTTGTAAATAAAATGGGGGTAATTAGAAATGATTAATACTTTACACATAAAAAATATAGGAATAATAAATGAAATATCTGTTGATTTAAATAAAGGATTTAACGTTTTAACAGGAGAAACTGGTGCCGGAAAAACATTAATTATAGACTCATTAGAAATACTTGCAGGTGGAAGATTCTCAAAAGAAATGATTAGAAGTGGAGAAACGTATTCATTTGTAGAAATGCAAATAACTATAAATAATAAAGAAATAATTGTATCAAGAGAAATTAATATAAACGGAAAAAATATGTGTAAAATTGATGGAAGAATGGTTACAGTAACAGAATTAAAAGATTTTATGAGTAAAATAATAGATATACATGGTCAACACGATAATCAACATATATTAGATGTATCAAGTCATATAAAGTATTTAGATGATTTTTCATCACAAGAAATAAAACAAATAAAAAATGAGTATTCTAAACTATATGATGAATATTTAATAACTAAAGATGAACTTGCTAAAAATTACGGAGATGAAAAAGAAAAGCAAAGAAAATTAGATTTATTAAAATATCAAGTAAATGAAATAGAAGCGGCTAAGCTTAAGGAAAATGAGGATAATGAATTAGAAGAAATAAGAAAAGTAATGTTAAATACAGAAAAAATATCAGAAAACTTAAATCAAGCAGATAGTTGCATATCAGATTCTGCAATAGAATCAATAAATGTAGCTGTAAAGTGTTTAGAAAAGATAGAAGATATAGATACAAAATATGCAAAAACATTAGAAGTGCTTAAAGAAACTTATTATAACCTAGAAGAAATATCTAGAGATTTATCAGATTATAAAGAAATGATATATTTTGATGATGAAAAAAGAGATGAAATAGAATCAAGACTTGACACTATATATTCATTAAAAAGAAAGTATGGAAACAATATATCAGAAATATTAGAATATAAGGACAAAACCAATTTAGAAATCTTTGAAATAGAAAATGCAGAAGAATATAACCAAAAATTAAGAATTAAGATAGAAGATTTAGAAAAACAAATGAGTAAATTATGTGATAAAATGCATGAAATAAGAGTAAAAAACATAGAAATACTTAATGAAAAAATAAATAAAGAATTATCAGAACTAGAAATGAAAAACGCAAAATTTAAGGTAAACATAGAATATAGTAAAAACAATTATACAATAAATGGTCAAGATAAAATAGAATTTTATATTTCAACTAATTTAGAAGAGCAATTTAAGCCATTAATAAAGATAGCTTCAGGTGGAGAAATGTCTAGGATAATGCTTGCAATAAAAACAGTACTTGCAAACGTAGATGACATAGAAACCTTAGTGTTTGATGAAATAGATACAGGAATTAGTGGAGTTGCAGCAAAAAGCGTTGCAGAAAAAATGAAATTAATATCTAAAAAACATCAAGTATTATGTATTACACATTTAGCAGCAATTGCAGCAAAAGGAGATTATAATTACTATATAAATAAGGATATAATAAATGGAAAAATGCAAACAAATATAAAATTATTAGATGAGAATGAAACAATAGAAGAAATTGCAAGAATTGCAAGTGGCGATATAACAGAAATATCTTTAACACATGCGAAAAATTTACGAATTGCATAAAATGATGAATAATAATATATGATATTGTTTTTTAATTTTGTTTAAAAAATTTAAAATTTTTGAAAACAATGTTATACGGAACGGCATACTTGCCGTTCCGTTATCTAAAAATATGAAATAACTATAAAAATTGCTTATTTATTATTTAATTGTGGCATCATCACCTAAATCCTTTTTTTTAGTCAAATCCAAAAATGGATAAAGTTTTTTCAAGGTTTCGTCAGAAGAAAGTTCTACCATTTTATTGTCCTTGGAAACCCACATTTGTGGTATATTATATCCTAATATAAATTCATTTCTGTCATATTTTTTTTGAATTATTTTAGGATCTAATCCTTTATAATTAATATGTGCGGCGGTTCCAGTATTTGCTTCTATTGCAACTGCTATGGTTTTAAATTGACATTCGAATAATGGAAAGTTATTTTCATTTACATTAAATTTTTGAGCAATTTCTTCAGCAACTTCCTTTTTTATATTAAAAACTCTATGTTTAGCTTTATATCCATTAGATTTATTATGATTTTTTTCTCTTGTAACAATAGATTTGTCAGATATTTTTTTTAGAATATAATCTACTTCTTTTTCTGTTGCACCAATAAATTCCATAGCAAAAACGTCGTCTAATGCTTTCTTAGGGTCATTATGTAATGCACTTTGTGGAGCCTTTATTCTGGCTCTAAATTCTGTAAATTCAGAAATTTCACCTTTTTCTTTTAAAGTTGATAGCATATCATTAAAATAATACATTAATGCTTTAAATTCATTTTTTTGAGAATATACAAAATTGTGATACAATTCAAGAGATTTAGAGTCATTTGCAAAATATTCTTGTTTATTTAAAATTTCTTCAGCTACAGTATCACTTACCTTAATTCCATTTATAAAATGTTCTTTTCTTTTTGTTTTAGAAGTATTATTATCCATATAATATCCCCCTTATATAATAATTATAATATATTTATTATATTTTGTAAAATATTAAAAAAGAAAAGCCACAGTTCGTATAAAAGAAATGTGATAATGTCTTAAGTAAAGAAATGAGAAAATGTCCCAATTAAAAAATATTTGTTCTCTTAAAT
>CANRED010000030.1 GCA_947629555.1 uncultured Clostridia bacterium
TTTTTGGCATGGGATTTTTTCCAATTTTATATTTTTTTACAAAAGGTCTTGACTTTTAATAGTTAGTCTCCCTATTTTAACATAATTATTGATGTATTTCGCCCAGCATCTTTTCCTTCTTTTCTATATGAATGCATTAAATTATAATTACAAACTGTACAAATATTGCTATCTATTATATTTTCTTCTCTTAATCCCATTTCCATTAACATACTTTTATTAATTTTTACTGTATCAATATAATACTTTTGTTTTCCATCCTTTACATCTCCAAGTGTTACTATATTTTGTATATTGCTAAACTGATTTGTAAATAAATTTTTCACATCATCTTCAACTTCAAAGTGGCATTTCCTAATTGTTGGACCTATAGCACAAATTATATCTTTAGGATTGCTATTATAAGTTTGCACCATTTTGTTTATAGCACTTTTTGCAATTTGCTTTACAGTACCTTGCCAACCTGAGTGTATATTTCCTATTGCTTTTTTTACAGGATCATATAAATATATCGGTGTACAATCTGCAAATGTTAAACTTAATGCTTTATTTGTTTTATTAGTTATAAGCCCATCTATATTTGTGTATTCTTTTAAAAATATTCCAGTTTTAGTTTTAACCTCCTCAACATTATTTGTATGAGTTTGATATGGTCTTATAATATTGCTATAATCTATACCTAATTCGTTGCATATTAATTTATAGTTTTTAGTAACTATATCTTTTTTTTGCTCATAATTACTGTTATCTCCGAAATCAAGTGGTTTTAAAGTAAAGCAGTGCACTAATTCTTTATACTCTAATAATCTTCTAAATTGTATATATTCTAATCCATTATTTTTAACATGAATTATATTTTCATTAGATAAATCTATCAAGTAAATCCCTCCTAAAAGCTCCTTATATAATTATTATTTATTAAATCATATAATGCATAATTTTTCAATTATTATGTGCAAAAAAATAGGTCGCCTAAAATTAAGCGACCTTTATATTTTCTATTAATATGAACTAAGCTAATTCAACAACTGCTCCTGCTTCTGTAAATTTAGCTTTAATGTCTTCAGCTTCTTCTTTGCTTGCTTTTTCTTTAACTGTTTTTGGTGCTCCATCAACTAAATCTTTAGCTTCTTTTAATCCTAATCCTGTTATGTCTCTAACAACTTTTATAACTGCTATTTTGTTAGCTCCAGCATCTTTTAATACTATATCAAATTCTGATTTTTCTTCAGCTGCTCCTCCTGCTACTGCTCCACCAGCTGCTGGTGCTGCAACTGCTGCTGCAGATACTCCATATTTTTCTTCTATTCCTTTTACTAATTCAGATAATTCAATAACTGTTAAGCTATCGATTTCTTCTAATAATTTTGTTATTTTTTCTTCCATTTTAAAATCCTCCATTTTTATTTTTTAAATTTATTTGTGTTATATAGTTCACAACCCTTTAATTTCATTTTTTACTAACGAAAAACTCGTTAATTTGTTAAATTAATTTTAATTAGAAGCAAGTATAACAAGGCAGTCGAGCAAAAAAACCGGAAATGTACATTGGTACATTGAGGATTTTTTTGTGATGACTAACACAGTTAGACGAAGCTTATAATTAAAATTAAGCATTTTCTTTTTGAACCCTAACTTGATCCAATGCAACTGCAAGTTTTGAAATATTTCCAAGTAAGCATCCAGCAAGTTTTGCAATAAGCACTTCTTTTGATGGAAGTTTTGCTAATGTTACTATTTCTGCTGGTGGTACTACTTTTCCATCAATTATTCCACCTTTAATTTTGTAGAAATCATTTTCTTTAGCATATTCGTATATAGCTTTTGAAGGTGCAAGATAGTCTTCACCATCTATTATTATTGCTGTTGGTCCAACTAGTACATCGTCTAAGCCTTCAACTCCACATTCTGCTAAAGCTCTTCTTATAATGTTATTTTTTATAACTTTATATTCTGTTTTTGAGCTTCTTAATTTTGCTCTTAACTCTGTTACATCTGTAACATTGATTCCTCTGTATTCTGTTAAAAGTACGCATTTAGCTGATTTTATTTTTTCTGCCAATGCAGCTACTTCTGCTTGCTTTTGTTTTAAAACTGTTTCGCTTGCCATTATTTCACCTCCTAATATTTATATAAATTGTATTGTTTTATTGTATATACCAAAAAATTAATCCTAATTTTAGCCATAGCATAAAATTAGGATTTCTCCGTTCTCTTTTACACCTCGGTAGGACTTATATATGCCTACTGTCTTTGGCTAAATATTTTTATTGGATTATCTTATTACATAGGAAAAATCGTAAGATTTTTCCGAAGTAACAAGATTAAATTTCATTGATTCGTGCCGATGCAAAGCATCGTGTACATATCGAAATTTTTCTTATTTTTGGTTAATATATAATCCAGGTCCCATTGTTGTTGTTATTGAAACACTTTTAATGTATTGACCTTTTGCAGCAGCTGGTTTTGCTTTTATAATAGCATCCATTATAGTTTCATAGTTTTCAACTAATTTTTCTGCTCCAAAAGAAACTTTACCAAATCCTAAGTGAATAATATTAGTTTTATCTAATCTATATTCAACTTTACCAGATTTAATTTCTGCTACAGCTTTTGTTACATCCATTGTAACTGTTCCAGATTTTGGGTTTGGCATTAATCCTTTTGGTCCTAATACCTTTCCTAATCTTCCTATAACACCCATCATATCTGGTGTAGCAACTATAACATCATAATCAAACCAATTTTCTTTTTCTATTTTTGGTATTAATTCTTCTGCTCCAACGAAATCAGCTCCAGCAGCTTCTGCTTCTTTTGCTTTATCTCCTTTTGCAAAAACTAAAACTTTTAAAGTTTTACCTGTACCATGTGGAAGAACTACTGTTCCTCTAACTTGTTGGTCTGCATGTTTTGAATCAACGCCTAATTTAACATGTAATTCAACTGTTTCGTCAAATTTTCTTTTTGGCATTTTTTCAATTATCTCTATTGCTTCTTTTGCTTCATATAATTTTGTTTTATCAACTAATTCTTCAGCTTGTTTGTATAATTTTCCTCTTTTCATAAAATCCTCCTTTGGTTCTAACGAAGTTTTAACTTCTCCCAATTATATTTTTTAGTCTGTTACAACTACACCCATAGAACGTGCAGTTCCTGCAACCATACTCATTGCAGTTTCTATTGATGCTGCATTTAAGTCAGCCATTTTTTGTTCTGCAATTTGTTTTACTTGATCCTTTGTTATTTTTGCAACTTTTTCTTTGTTTGGTTTTCCTGAACCTTTTTCAATTTTAATTGCTTTTTTAATTAAAACTGCAACAGGTGGAACCTTTGTTATAAATTCAAAAGATTTATCTTTATAAACAGTTATAACAACTGGTATTATCATTCCAGGTTGATTAGCTGTTCTATCATTGAATTCTTTAACGAATTGCATAATGTTTACACCACTTGAACCTAATGCTGGACCAACTGGTGGTGCTGGTGTTGCTTTTCCAGCTTCTATTTGTAATTTTATTACATTTGTAATTTCTTTTTCTGCCATTCTCTTTGCACCTCCTTAATGTGAATTTATTTATTATTCATAAAAAGCGGATTAACAAATTCTTAATAATTTGTTATTTAGAATTCATACATTCGCATAATTATTTAGTTTAAATTTTTTCAACTTGAGAAAATTCTAATTCTACTGGTGTTTCTCTTCCAAACATAGATACAACAACTTTTACTTTGTTTTTCTCTTTGTTTATTTCTTGGACAACTCCAACAAAACCTTCTAATGGACCGTTTATTACTTTTACAGAATCGTTAACATCATAATCAACTTCTATAACAGCTTGTTCAAATCCCATATTTCTAATTTCTTCTGGAGTTAATGCTATTGGCTCTGTTCCAGATCCAACAAATCCTGTAACACCTCTTGTATTTCTAACTATGTACCAAGATTCTTCAGTTACTATCATTTTTATTAAAACATAACCAGGAAAAACTTTTTTTAAATTAGTTTTTCTTTTTCCATCTTTTATTTCTATTTGTTCTTCCATTGGAACAACTATATCAAAGAAAAAATCTTCTAATTCTCTATTCTTAATTGTTTTTTCTAAGTCTGTTTTTACTTTGTTTTCATAACCTGAATATGTATGTACAACATACCATTTTGGCTCATTATCTACTTGAGACATTTTCTAGCCTCCTCTTTATTGTTGTGTTTCTGGACTAGGTGTAGCATCTGTATTTGTTTCGTCTGCACTACCTTCTTCTTGTCCATTAGTTGTATTTGTATCCTCCGTTGGTGCTGGAGTAGTATTGTTATCTTCAACAACTGTACTTGTTTGGTTATTTATTATTGTTGATTTTAATTTGTTTATTCCATATTTATTTAGCATTTCAAAAGCTATATCTAAAACAAAAACTATTGCAGCTGTTATAAAAACAATTGTTATAACTGCAACTGTATTGTTAACTAGTTGTTTTCCTGTTGGCCAAGTAACTCTTTTTAGTTCTGCTTTAAAATCTTTAAAAAAATGTTTCTTTTCTTTTTTTATTTTTTTATCATTTTTATCATTAGCCATTTTACTCCTCCTAAACTAGGCATTATTTTGTCTCTTTATGTGTTGTTCTCTTCTTACAGAATTTACAATACTTTACTACTTCTAATCTATCAGTATTATTTCTTTTGTTTTTACTTGTTGTATAATTTCTTCTTTTACATTCTGTGCATTCCATTGCTATACTTTCTCTTGGTCCTTTTGCTGCCATTTCAGCTCCACCTCCGTTTGTTTATTGCTTTTTAACGATGTGATTTGTCTAATTATTTATTAAACATTCAAATAGACTATATTACTTTACCACAAATTTCAAAATATGTCAATGATTTTCTTACGGAAATTTAGGTTTTTTAAAAAATTTTTTATATGCGTATGTATAAAACAAAACGGGTCGCATAACATGCGACCCCTACAATATTGCAATGGAATTTTTTATTATTCTCTTAATTTATATTTATTTGCCCAGAAGCCTGAAATTTGTACTTTTTTATTTGGATCATCTGGATAATTTGGATCTTGCCATGAAAATGCTTCTGGTATTTTGTATCCTGGGTCTGGTGTTTCCTTTGTTACTGGTATCAACTCTGCCTTTACCTTTTGCCTTGTACCATTTACTGCATATTGATACCTTGGTACCCATACAAAATAGTTTTCTATATTATCATCTTTTATTACTACTATATTTGCCCATTTTTGTTCTGCATAATCATACCAAACTCCTGATATTCTATTTACATTTACTTTTCCTGAAACTAATGCATTATTTTCTATTACTGCTCCACTATCTAAAACATCATTTAATAGAGTAGTAGTTTCATTTCCTTCGCTATCATAAGTTACTATATATGTCATATTTACATTAAATCCTGTTAAATCTGGCTCGTCTATATTTGGTACTAATACCTCTTTTACTACTGATGATACTGTTCCTTCTACTCCATTCCATTGCTCTACTAATACAGAATATTTTTCTCCAGGTGTTAGTCCATCAAATACTGCTTCACCTGATGAAGAAATTATTGATTTTCCTTGTCCTACTCTTTTTCCATCATGTATTAAAGTTGCTGTAAAGTTTAGTCCTTCTCCTAATGGAATGATATTGCTTACTCTTATTCTATTTGCTCCTGCCGCTACTGTTGCATCTACTGTATATACTGCATCGTCTCTTAATTTATACTTACTTGCCCAAAATCCTGAAAGTTCTGTTGTTCCATTTTCATCAGTTACAGTAAATGCCTCTGGTATCTCATATCCCTCATCTGCTTCTGTTTGACTTTCTGGTATAAATATTACTTTTGAAGTTTGATGTTCTTCATCTAGTGCATATTCATATCTTGGTACCCATACGAAGTAGTTTTCTAATCCGTTTTCTCTTACCACTATATTTGCCCAATGTTGAGTATCGTAATCATACCAATTACTTGGTCCAACTGCTCCATCTTGTGTAGTTGGAGTATATTCTCCTATTGGTATATTACTTGTTTCGTTTCCTGTAACGTCATTATATATTACATAGAAGGTTACATTTTTATTAAATCCTGTTAAATCTGGTGGATTTGCTACTGCCTTTTTGGTTACTGTTACATAATTTGAAATAGATGTATAATATTCGTTTGTTTCTTTATTCTTTAATACAATATTTACTGAATAATTTCCCTCTTCTACATTTGTAAAGGTGTAATTGTCTTCTATTTGTACTGGAGTTGTACCTTCTACATAACTATTTCCACTCTTTACAATTCTCTTTCCTTCTGAATTTATTAAATATGCTTCAAAAGTATATTGTGTATAATCTATTTTTAATTTATTTAAATAGTCATTTATGTTCTTTACGTATATTACTCCACTTCCTCCAGATATTTCTGGGGTAGCTAAATTTTCTCTTAACTTGTATTTATTTGCCCAGAAGCCTGAAATTTGTACTTTATTTTCTGGATTATTTGGGTCTTCCCATGAGAATGCTTCTGGTATTTTATAACCTGGATCTGGTGTTTCCTTTGTTACTGGTATTAACTCTGCTTTTACCTTCTCCTCTTTACTATTTAATACATATTGATATCTTGGTACCCATACATAGTAGTTTTCTTGTCCTTTGTTTCTTACTACTATATTAGCCCATTTTTGCTCTGCATAATCATACCAGCCATCTGGTGCATTTTCTCCTATTGGTATTTCACTATGTTCTATTCCATTTTCATCATAAGTTACATAGTAGGTTGTTGCTTTATTAAATCCAGATAAATCTACTTCTATTTTTGTTAAGGTTACCTCTGTTGAATATCCTGCAATCATTATTCCTTCTTCTAGGTCTTCGTCTCCATTTGTTGTTTTTGCCATTAAGTTTATTGCATACGTTCCTGGTTCTAAGCCTGTAAATGAGTGTTCTACTCCTACAAATGAACCTTCTTCTCCATCTTCTGTTGGCTTTGTTTTTTCTATTTTTTCTGTTTTTAATACTTTTCCATCTTGTATTAGGCTTACATCACAATATTCAACGCCATCTACTTTTGCATTTATATTACTGATTTTTATGCTTGTTTCACCTGCTGTTACCGATGCATCTAAGCCATATACTGCATCATCTCTTAATTTGTATTTACTTGCCCAAAAGCCTGAAAGCTCTGTTGTTTTTATTTCAACTTGATCTTCTCCAGTTTTTATTTCATCTTTTACAATAAATGCTTCTGGTATCTTATATCCTTCATCTGGTTTTGTTTTTTCTACTGATATAAATTGTACCTTTGAACTTTGATGCTCTTCATCTAGTGCATATTCATATCTTGGTACCCATACAAAGTAGTTTTCTAGTCCGTTTTCTCTTACTACTATATTTGCCCAATTTTGAGTATCATAGTTATACCATTTGCTCTTTTGTTCTGGAGTTAGTTCTGTTCCTACTGGTATAGAACTATCTTCGTTTCCATTTTCATCATATATTACATAGTATGTTAAGTTTTGGTTAAAGCTGCTTGTATCTGGTACATTTGGCTCTACCCTTTCTAATACTATTACTTCATTTGTAATTGCTTCTACAAAACTTCCATCACTATCTTTAACTATAATATTTACTGCATAATTTCCTACTGGTAGATTGGTAAATGTATAGTTTCCTGTTAATGATATTGGTGTTGAATCCTCTTTGTATTCCACATATTCTTGTGCTGCTTCATCATATACTATTCTTTTTCCATCTCTTATTAAATACATTTCATAAGTATATTCTGAGCCTATATTTTCTATTATGTTATTTACTCTTATTACACCACTGCCTCCAGATATTTCTGGTATGTAAGCTATATTTTCCCTTAATTTATATTTGTTTGCCCAAAATCCTGTTAATTGCACTTTATTATTTGGATCTTCTGGGTCCTCCCATGTAAAGGCTTCTGGTAGTTTATAATCTGTTCTATCTAAGTCCTGTGTTTTTCCTGTTTTTGGGTCTGTCCATACATTTTCTAAGTCTACAAGTTTTGCATCTATTCTTTGTTCTTCTGCATTTCCTATTTTATACATGTATCTTGGGACCCATACGTAATAATTTTCTTGCCCTTTATTTCTTACTACTATATTTGCCCATTTTTGTTCTTCATAATTATACCAATTTTCTGGTGCTTGCTCTCCTATTGGTATAATGCTATTTTCTTCTCCTGTTTCATCATTATAAGTTACATAGAAAGTTATGTTTTTGTTAAAGCTTTTTATGTTTGGTGCTCCACTACCATATCCCATTCTATATTTTCTTATATTTCCTATGCTATCTACAATGTAAAATGTATATTGTGTTTCATCTTCATTTATTGGTAATGTATTTCTATCTAATTTATTTCCATTTTTATCTGCAATAAAGCTTATTTTATTTTCTGCATATTTTGTATCTACTTTTATTCCATCTTTTACTATAATATGTTTTCCTACTATTGGTATTCTGCTATTTGTGTTTACTATTTTTATTACTTGCCTATATTTCATTCCATCTATATCTTGTAAAATTTTTGTATTTGTGTTTGCATATTTTCCTGTTAATTTTTGTATTGCTGTTTTTTCACTTTCTGTTATATTAAATATTTTTTCATTTGATATTAAGCCTTCTATATTATCTTCTAGTAGCATTTCACTATTTCTTGCTTCTAATTCTTCTGAAGTTTCATATTCTTTTTCTCCTACCCATATTCCTGTAAATGCTAAATCTAATGAATTTGCTCCATATCCTTCTAGGTTAAAACAGCTTTCTGTTGTCCACTCATATTCTAATATACTATTATTTTTTAAGAATTTTATATCATCTTCTAAATATGCAAATCTTGGTATCCATGTATATATTGTACCTAATTTTCCCGGGTCGTCTGGGACGCCGACCCCTACATTATTTTCTGCTAGTTGGTCTTTGGTTGTACCTACTTGTAGCTCAGATTTGTAATATCCATCACTTAACATTACATTTGCATAATTTCCATTTGCATAGTTATACCATTCTTTATCGCTTTTTGTTGTTATTTGCCACATATTTATAGATGAATTCCATTTTATTGGTATCATTCCTGCACCTACTACTGGTACATTTGGCTCATTACTTGTTATATCTGTTATAATTACATCTTGATTACCTAATACCAACATATTTCCATCTTGTGCAATTTTTCTTAATCTATTTTTATTAAGCAAACTTACAATTAAGGCTAACAATGCTATTGCAAGTATTGATAATGCTACAATTCTTCGTTTATATATCTTTTGCGTGTTTTTCTTATTATTATTCATGGATTTCTCCTTGTTTTTTAAATTTTATGATTACATTAAATTACATAACAAAACATTATTAAAGTCCTGCACCGACAAACACAGCAGCACGAGCGTGATCGCTGTGACTATTATCGTAGTAGTTGTACGAGAATGCTCCACTGTAACCACGTACAAAGCCGTTAGAATCACCGCCCACCCAATTATAACGGTTAGCCCCATGCCATTTCTTTGTCTCTACTGTTGCATCTCCTGGTTTTGGGTCAGCATTACTAGAATCTGATTTATATCTATCTATATATCTTGAGGCTACATCAGGTAAAAATGAACTTCCACCTGCTGCTGTCCATTCATAATCACTATGCTTAGAAATATTCATATGGTAATATCCCATTTCGTATATTCCTGTTTTGTTTCCTGTTGTACTTGCTTGGTTAGTTGCACCTGTTGTTTCTCCTGCGTCCATATATCTATCCTCTATACTTGCTCCTTGTTTTCCATAATCTGAAATTCCAAGTATTAGTATTGCTCCATATTCTGTGTTTTTAAGCAAATGTACCTCTATATTATTGGGGTCTGTTGATGGAAGTAAACTTTCTTCATTAATAATTTCATTAAGTCCTAAACCTCCTCCTGCACTTTCCATTTGCCTTATACCTTTTATCCATACATCTGCGAAAGTTTTAGAGCTTTCACCTTTTGATGTTGCTTGATATGCTTGTGTTATTCCTACAAAAGATATAATTATTAGCATTATTAATATCATTATTATTAATTTTTTCTTCATGCTTATTTTTCTCCTTTTCTTTTTATTTTTTTAACCTATATTTCATGCAAATATATATTTATGCAAAGCTACAGAGTACACTTAAAATCCGGCACCAACTACCACACCAGCACGGCCGTAGCCACTAACGCTAGCGCTGCCGTTGAAGTAGAAAGCACCACTGTAGCCACGTCGGAAGCCAGGGTTGCTCGAAGTAACCCAATTACCTGAAGAGCTGCCATGCCATTGGTCTGTCTCTACTGTTGCATCTCCTGGTTTTGCTGAAGCTGTTTCTAAGGTATATCTATCTATATATCTTGATGCTATATTAGGTAAAAATGTATCTAACCCTGCTGCTACCCACTCATTAGGATTATATGGATTAAGTGTCATACTATAATATCCCATTTCATATATTCCATATCTATTTCCTGTTGTACTTGCTTGCACTCCTGTTAATACTGTTGTTTCTCCTGCGTCCATATATCTATCCTCTATACTTGCTCCTTGTTTTCCATAATCTGATGCTCCAAGAAGTAGTATTGCTCCATATTCTGTATTTTTAAGTAAATGTACATCTATATTGTTTGAATCTGTTGTTGCAACCAATGTATCTTCATTAATTTCTTCCAGTAATCCTAATTCTCCATCTGTGCTCTCCATTTTTCTTATATCCTTTATCCATGTATCTGCAGATTTGTAAACGGATTCATCTTTGTATGTGCTTCTATATGCTTGTACTCCTCCTGTAATAGACATAATTATTAGCATTACTAATGCAGTTAAAGTTATTTTTTTTCTCATTTTATTTTTCCTCCTTTTTTATTTGCTTTTATAGTAACGGGTTGCATACCATGCAACCCCTACAGTTTGAAATTCATTTGAAATATTATTAATTAAACAATAAACAAAAAAGCACAATTATTTACGCGTATTAAAAATACACATAAATAACTGTGCTTTTATTTATGTTTTTATTTGATTTTTTAATTGTATTGTGTGTGTGTGTGTGTGTGTGTGTGTACAGTTGCAAGGGTTTTAACGTTTTGCATTTTTACATTTCTCCTTTGTTTATTTTATAGAACCCTCCGCCACCTTCGGTGACAGCTCCAACGGAACGACGAGGGCGTCGTTCCCTACAGTGACGGGTTGCATGCCATGCAACCCCTACCAATAATTATTCACTATTCATTCTTCACCATTAACTATTCACTAATAATATGAATTGTATATAATACAATTCATATTATCATAAATATATACTAATATGTTTTATTTTGCAATAGTTTTTTGTTATTTTTTCTTTTCTACAGAATATCCAAATTTACCTAGTTTTTTACCTAATTCGTAGTATCCACCGTTTGCATAAGCAATTAAATTGCATTTACTTATATCAAATGCACCTTTTTCATCTATGTATTTTTCATCTGCATCTATTGATAGAACCTCTGCTACAAACATATGGTGACTTCCTAATTCTTTTATTTCTATTACTTTACACTCTATAGATACAGGGCTTTCTTCTATTAATGGGCATTTAACAAAATTTGCTTTTTGTTTTGTTAATTTCATTTCTTTAAATTTATCTACTTTTGCACCAGATTTTACTCCACACCAGTCTGTTGCGTAAGCCAATTCTTTTGTTGTAAGATTTATTGCAAATTCTTTTGTTTCTTTTATTAGATTATATGAATATCTTTCTGGCCTAACAGATATATATACGATTGCAGGATTTGTATTTTGTATTCCTGTCCATGCTACTGTCATTATATTAGATTTTTCCATTGTTCCTGAGGTTACCATTACTGCTGGTATTGGATATATAAATGTTCCTGGTTTCCACATTATTTTTCCCACGAAATCATCTCCTATTCTTTATGTTTAAAATTATACCATATATATTATTCATAAGGCAATAAAAGTGTTATTAAAAATAATTGAAAACGGGTCGATGTGGGCATCGACCCCTACAATGTATATTTAATTGATTTAAAGATATAAAAATAGAACCCTCAGTCACCTTCGGTGACAGCTCCAACGGAACGACGAGGGCGTCGTTCCCTACAGTGCGGGTCGTCGTTCATTACATTTATTTATATTAACCAGTTTTTTTATGTTTTTGGGCATAAAAAAACTGGCGACAACCTATTTTCCCAGCAAGGTAACTCGCAAGTATCTTCGGCATATATGAGCTTAACTTCTGTGTTC
>CANRED010000031.1 GCA_947629555.1 uncultured Clostridia bacterium
TTGCTATGCAATAAGAAAAGTGGCTTCGCCATGCGGGTCGTCGAGGACGCCGACCCCTACAATTTAAATCGATTTTTCCTATGCAATAAGAAAAGTGGCTTCGCCATAGGGGTCGTCGAGGACGCCGACCCCTACAATTTAAATAGATTTTTCCTATACAATAAAAAATTAGTAGAATATACAAAATATTCTACTAATAATTAATATTATTTATTAAAATCGCACTTTTTTCCTCGTACAATGGTTCCACTTATGCCTTGTGATCCACTAGTTAAAGAGGATTCAATATCTCCTATGGAAATATATTTACTTATATCTGTTAATGCTACTTTTTGTGCAACAATTAGTGGGTCTACAAAGTCGATTAAAATTCTTCCAGGTGAGGATGCAAAGTCAGCACCTGCATTTATTAAGGCTTCAAAATAGCTTTGACATGCACCTGCAAAGATGACTAATTCCTCGCTAGAGCTAGCCCATTTTCTAGCTTCTTTTACAGTATTGATAAAATACCTAGAATTACGGTAATTATAGATATTATTTTTATCAGTATTATTTTTTAACATGGCATCATGACCTGTTATTACTAAAATATCTGGATGATAGCGCTCTAATAAAATTCTAACAACACTTGCTTGTTTGTGCTCTGGTATATTTTTTACTATTGCTCTTAAGCCTGCCTGTTTATAGTATCTTGCAGATTTTTCACTATAACGTCTATCACCGTCCAAATGCAATATAAGAGCATTACTTTGAATTAAGGCTCTATTAAATTTGTTTAAATGTTTATTTTGTAATAGGTTATTTACTAGAACTAAATCGGATAATGGAGAATCTGCAACAATTCTAATGTTTAATCCTTTTAAAATTGCTATGCTGTTTTGATTTTTAGTTTCAATAATTTTGTCAATTACAAATAAAATATCTTGATTATAAGATTTTCTTGTAACTATATTTCCGCTTTTTTAAGGTATGTTCAGAATTATTAAAACCAAATTCTTTAAATTTATTTATATATGAAACAAATTTTGTTTTCAATTATATCACCTCAAAAGATATAATAGGGCTTATATATAATATGTAGAAAAAGGTCGAACTGTGAAAGGAAAAATATTCTATTGATTTTTTGTGTTGAATAAAATATAATAAGTTCAAATGATATTTAAGGAGATAAAAATGAAGGAACAATTTGATTTTTATAGTAAAACAACATTAAAATCATATAATTTAGATGAAACACAAAGATACCAATTAAATATGTTAGATAATCTTGATGTTTTTACAAGAAAACATTGTGAAAATGTGGCAAATTTAACTTGTAGAATATGCGAATATATGCATTTGAATAAGGATTTTACGATTTATTGTACAGTTTGTGCATATTTACATGATATCGGAAAATTATTTATACCACCAAGTATTTTACAAAAACAAGGACCACTTACAGACGAAGAATATGAAATTATGAAAACACATACTACTATAGGTTATGATATGTGCATGAAGGATTTAAAACTTAGACCTTATGCAGTGGGTGCAAGAAGTCACCATGAAGCGTTAAATGGTACGGGATATCCAGATAAATTAAAAAAGAAAGATATTCCATTAGAAGCACAAATAATTAGGGTTGCAGACGAATATGATGCAATAGTTAGTAAAAGACAATATAAATCACATATAGATATTTCAAATACTTTGGAATTAATAATAAAAGATTCAAGACCAAATACTAAAGAAATTGCATTAACAAAATTAACAGAAGATACAAAGCTAGGAAAAGTTAATCCTAAAATAGTAAAGGTGTTGTTAAAAGTAGTAATTGAAGATATAGAGTATGAAATTACATGTCTTTATGAATATATTGAATATTTAAAGTCACAAATAGAAAGACTAAAAGAAATAGACAAATATTATAATAAAATGATAGTGCAAAAGAAACAATCTAAAAAAGAATATTTTGAAGAGGGTATAAAATATTTATTAGATAAGAATGAAACAATGGAAAATTATAAAGATGTATTAAATGAATATGTAGAAGCATTAAAAGTAAGACAAGATAAAATAGATAAATTATATGATGAGATTAAAAAAATTAAAAAATTAAAAGTGTAAATATATTATTGAAATTATTGAGTTTATATGATATAACAAATACAAAAGTACAAAGGAGAGTAAAAAACAATGGAAAAGAAAAAAATAGATAAAAGAAAGTTAGCAACTAGAATAATGGCAGGATTTTTAGCATTACTTATGGTAGTAGGAACAGTTGGAAGTTTTGTATATTATCTTATTAATTATGTAATAAAAAAATAATTAAGTAAAGAGGTACATATGATAAATAATTTTTTTATTAAATTAAATGAAATATATCAGAATAGAGTAATAGGCTATTGGGATACATTATACCAAAATCCTATTAAATTAATAATGCTAATATTGGATATTAGCATTGTATTATTTATAGCTTATAAATTGTTAAAGCTTTTAAAAAATACAAGAGCGTGGCAATTATTAAAAGGAATAATGTTATTAATTATTATAACTTGGCTAAGCTCATTATTGGGATTAAATATATTAAATTATATACTTACATCTTTTATGACTTATGGAGTAATAATTTTAATAGTAATATTTCAGCCAGAATTACGTAGAGCTTTAGAACAGTTGGGCACTAGTAAATTAACTAAATTTTTTGGAATAGATAAGGATTTAGCTACTAAAACTAAAGAGAATATTTATAAAATAGTTATTGCTATATTAGAACTTTCAAAAAACAAAACAGGTGCACTTATAGTAATAGAAAGAGATATAAAAATTAAAGATATAATAAATACAGGAATCCTAATAAAAGGAGAGATATCACCACAACTTTTGGTAAATATATTTGAACCAAAAACTCCTTTACATGATGGAGCTGTTGTAATTAGTGAAAATCAAATAATGTCTGCAGCATGTATGCTACCACTAGCAAGTGATAGAGATATTGCAAAAGAATTAGGAACAAGACATAGAGCAGGAATAGGAATATCTAAAGAATCAGATGCTATAGCTATAATAGTATCTGAAGAAACAGGAAAAATATCAATAGCAAAAGATGGAACACTAATTGCAGATTTAAAAGAAGATTCACTAAAGAAAATATTAATTAAAAATATTGTAACAGATAGATTTGTAACCAATAAAAAGGAACACAAAATTAAATTATGGAAATCAAAAAATAAATAGTATAGTAAAATGTATAATGAGACCGCGAATGCTTTGTGCATTGTGGTCTCATTATACATTTTACAAATTAACATAATTATGGTATAATGTCAATAATGGGCACATGTTTGCCTAAAAATTTTTTAAGGAGGTTTCAATATTATGAAACGGAATGCAATAGTCTTTTTTGAAGGGAAACAAACAACAAAGGTTACTTCGGGTTATATTACCCAAGCAGAGGAGTTAGAAATAATTCCTAAAGACTTTGAAGGCGATGTAATTGTATTAGGCGATTTGAGTGGTTACTCAATTGAGGTTAATGGCAACCTATGGGTTACGGGCGATTTGAGAGGTTACTCAATCGAGGTGAATGGTGACCTATGGACTATGGGCAAGGTGCATGCACACGAGCTAATAGTAGATGGTTCTTTGTATTGCTATGACAAAATTGATGTTAATTACATTATAGCCAAAGAAGATATTACAGTTTACGATACCTATTTAGACAAGAGTCAATTTGTACCTGGAGCATGGCCTAGCATAAATGCAAAGCGCTTAGATGTAGGCGGAAGCGTCGAATGTAACGGAGTTTTGGACGTTTCTGATGCATTTGTAGAAGGAGATTTTTGTGCATCGGCTGTTTTTGCTTATAATATTTCCACAGGAGGAGACTTTACGTGTACAGGTAATTGTTCGGGTGATATTAAAGCTCGAGGATTTTTCCTGTGCGGAGGAAACTTTTTTGGAGAGATTATATCGTAAGCAAAAAAATATTGAAATATTCTTCATTTTAGGAGGCAATTGCCTCCTTTTTTTACATAGAAAAATCGATGTAAACTGTAGGGGTCGATGCCCAACTACGTATACTGACGCTGTAACTCACATACGTTCGAACAGCCTCAGCAACATCGACCCGTTTTGTATTGCAACACTATATAAAATATGCTATAATCAATAAAGTTCAATGTAAGAGGTAATGTATGAGAAATATAAAATTAATAATAGAATATGATGGAAAGGGATTTAATGGTTGGCAGAAACAGCCTAATAAACCAAATATTCAAGGAGAAATAGAAAATGCAATAAAACGTGTAACAGGTGAAGATGTAGAACTATATGCATCTGGAAGGACGGATGCAGGTGTTCATGCATTAGGACAAACTGCAAATTTTAAAACGAACAGTAATATACCAATAGAAAAAATGTGTTTAGCTATTAATTCTGGATTAAAGAAAAGTATAGTAGTAAAATCTGCAACAGAGGTTGAAGAAGATTTCCATTGTAGATATAATTGTAAAGGGAAAAAATATAGATATATTATTAATAATTCAGCAAATGGAAGTGCTATTTATCGAGGACTAGAATATCATATACCAGTAAAGCTAGATGTAGAAAAAATGAAAGAAGGGGCTAAATATTTTATTGGAAAACATGATTTTAAGGCTTTTAAATCTAGTGGAACTAGTAGTAAAAGTAGTGTTAGAGAAATATATACAGCAGAAGTAATAGAAGACGGGGAAAGAATAAAAATTGAATTAACGGGTAGTGGCTTTTTATATAATATGGTTAGAATAATTTCTGGAACTTTAGTAGATGTAGGACTACGGAAAAATAAGGCCAGCAGATATAAAAAATATTATAGAAGAAAAAGACAGAACAAAAGCAGGAAAAACCTTACCTGCACATGGTTTATATTTGGTAGAAGTGTATTATTAAATCACAAATTAGTAAAGTATTCATATAATGTATTAGATACATATAAATTTATGACTTAGAAGGGAATGATAATAGTATGAATACTTTATTAATTTTTTTTGCACTACCTATTGCAACAATAATATTAGCAGCGGTATTAGAAAAAGTACTTAATTGCCCATTCGCAGTAGCAGCAGTAGCTTTTGCGATATACTTAATTGTTACATTTGCCGCATTTGATGCAACTTTTCTAATTGCTACAATTATATATACAATTTTGGCTTTTTTAACGGCATTATTGATTAAATTTATAAAGAATTTATTTTGCAATAATGAAAATTCTAACAATCTTTTATTAACAGCATTAGAAGCAATAAATGCCAATAATACAAGTAATAGTAACAATACGAATGGTAATGCTAATAATACTAATAATGGTTGCGGATGTGGGTGTAGACGTAGAAGATTTTAAAAATACAAGCGGATATATATATCCGCTTGTATTCTATTTCATATTATTTCCGTATCTTTTTATTTTTTGTGTTGTAGTTTTTTCTAAAGGTTCACTAAGAACCTTAAAAGATTTTATATGTTTATAATTTGGAAATCTTGAATTAGTTTCCTTAATTACGTTTGAAATAATGTTTTCAATTTCTTCCTCATTTGGATTTGATAAATGTAATTCTTCACAAATAGTTTCTATATTAGGTAGTATTTTTGCATAAACTTGAATATCATTATTTGTATCAATTCCATAAACTAGTGATTCTAAAATGAATTTGTTTTCATTTAAAAAGTATTCGATTTCTTCTGGATAAATATTTTTTCCATTTTTGGTTATTATAACGCTTTTGTATCTTCCTGTAATATACAAAAATCCATCTTCATCAATTTTTCCAATATCTCCTGTATGAAACCAACCGTCAACTATTGCTTCTTTAGTTGCTTTTTCATCTTTGAAATAGCCATTCATTACATTAGGTCCTTTTACAATTATTTCTCCACAACCCTCTGAATCTGGATTATATATTTTATATTCTACATGTGGTATTGGCATACCAACAGCGTCAGATTTATAGAAAAAGTCATTGTTTCCTGCAACTAAAGGAGAGCATTCTGTAAGTCCATAACCTTGTAAAACTTTTATTCCAAGTTTAAAAAAAGAATCTACAATAGCAGGATTTAAAGATGCTGCACCCACAATAAATGTTTTCATACGTCCACCGAGAGATTTTTTTATTTTATGTTTAATAATTGGCCTCATAAAAGCAGGAAGATTATCAATAACGTGTTTATCATTTGAAAAGTATTTTGCAGGTAAACTTTTTTTCATAGTTTTCATTATTTTGGCATGAACGTTTTCAAGTAAAAGTGGTACGCATAATATAAAAGAAGGTTTGTATTCTTCAATATTTTTTTGTATATGTTTTAATCCATCACAATAAGTAATAGTTCCTCCACCATAAATTATTAATAAAAATCCAATTGTACATTCATAGGTATGATGAATTGGAAGTATTGATAATACTGTAACAGAGGTATCTACTTTTACAATTTGCGCAATAGCCATAATATTTGAACAAATATTTTTATGTGATAAACAAACACCTTTTGCGTTTCCAGTAGTACCTGAGGTAAATAAAAGCATATGTGTTTCATTTGGATCTATTGTAATATTTCTAAAAGTATAATCATGATTTGCCATTAATTTTTTTCCATCAGATAATAAATCATTAAAATTAAGGTAAGAATCTAAATTTAATTTAGATTCGCTCATATTGATAAAGGTAATATTAGGATTAGCTAAGTTATTTTTTGATGAGCAAATACTAGATATAAATTTATCATCACCAATTACAGCTTGGCTTTCTGAAACATTAATAAAATTAATAATATCATCAGTGTGTAATTCTTTATCAATAGGAACAACTATGCCTAATATGCTTGAAGCAATATAAGAAACTGCCCAGTTATAACTATTTTTACCTATAACACAAATTGATTTACCAATTAATCCTAATTTTGCGATGGCTGTTCCTAAGGCTTCAACATCATTTTTAAATTTTTCATAAGTTACGTTATAAATTTTTCCTGTTGTATCTTTAAGTTTAAATGCAATTTTATTTTTAAATTTACTAGCTGATTTATATAACATATCTTTTAAATCTGTTATGTTTGGCACACAAAATAATTTCTTTTCTAAAATAGATTGTTTACTTTGCATTATAAAAATCCTTTCTAATATATTTTCTTTAGTGTGAAAATTTAAGATAGCTTAAGATTTTATTTCCTAAAATTTACAATTATAATATACAATAATAATGAATTTTATTCAATAGAAATAATAAAATTAGTATAAAAATAAAATGGCTCAGATTGTGTAAATCTGAGCCTGGTAAAATTATTTACCAATTGTTTCCCTGACCTAGAGTTTTATTTTGTACTCTAGTTATCATTTTGGCCGTCATCACTTTTACCGTCATCGTCTTCGCAATCATCATCTTCGAATTGCTTTTCAAAGATAATAATAAGGCATTTTTCTGATGAAAACTCGGTCATGTCAACCAGATGCCAACCATCGTCTTCTTTTAAAGCAATTGTTGTATTAATTGCTTCTTGTGTTTCCTGAAAACTAGGTTCACCGATAGGGATAACTTCAACGCAATTTCTTTTCATAATGATAAATCCTCCTTTGTTGTCTTTTATTGCTGTTGAGGGAAATATATATAAAGGGCATTGCCTATACATATATATTATAACATGAATGAGTATAATATTCAAATTTAATTAAAATTTAACAGTGTTATATAAAAAAGACGGGCCATTTTTCTGACCCATCCTACATTCATTTATTTATTTTCTTTACTATTTTTTGCATATTTTTTTAATTTTTCGTAAGCTAAATAATTAACTGTACCTGCAGGGAATAGACCATTTTTATCTTTCTTTCCAGCTGGAACTCCAGTTAAAATTTCTATTCCTTCATCTATTGTGCTTACAGAATATATATGAAATTCGCCTTGTTTAACTGCTTCTATTACCTCATCTGAAAGGTTTAAATTTTTAACATTTTGTATAGGAATAATTACACCATGATTGCCATTTAATCCTCTCATTTTGCATATTTGGAAAAAACCTTCAATTTTTTCATTAACTCCACCAATTGGTTGAATCATACCTTTTTGATTTACAGATCCTGTTACTGCAATAGATTGATTAATTGGTATGCCTGATAAACTTGAAAGTAAGGCGTAAGCTTCTGTACTTGATGCACTATCTCCATCAACACCACCGTATAACTGTTCAAAACATATACTTGCAGTGAGCGATAATGGCATTTCTTGTGCAAATTGTTCTCCAATATATCCAGATAATATAAGTACACCTTTTGAGTGTGTAGAACCAGACATTTCAACTTCACGTTCAATATTTATAATTTCACTTTTTCCCATATAAGTATTTACTGTTATTTTTGCAGGTTTACCGAAAGTATAATCTCCAACTGTCATTACTGTAAGTCCATTAATTTCACCAACTTTAAAACCATCTGTGTTGATAAGTAAAGTGTTATCTTTTATCATTTCTAAATATCTAGCATCATATTTTTTTACTCTTTCAATTCTTTCATCAAGAGCTTTTTGAATAAAGTCTTTTGTAACTATTTTCTTTTTTGCAAGTTTTGCCCAAGTAGCAGCTTCACCAACAATTTCACCAATTTCATTAAATTTTGTTGAAAGTTTTTCTTTGTCTCCTGCAAGACGAGATGTAAATTCTACAACTTTTGCCATAGCTTCACGGTCTAATTCTAATATTTCTTCTTTAGAACAATAACTATGAACAAACTTTGAAAGTCTTACTATATTATCATTTGTTCTTGGAGCTTCTTCTTCAAATTCAACTTTTACTTTAAATAATTTTTTAAAGTCTGGGTCGATTGCAAGTAAAGTATTATAAATATTAGAGTTACCTACAACTAAAACTTTTACATCTAATGGAATTGGCTCTGGTTTTAAAGATACCATAACCATAGAAGAACGCTGATCAAAAGTATTTTCTATATTTAATTCCTTAACCATTAATGCTTTTTTTAAAGTTTCATAGCATAAAGAGTTAGATAACAAATCTTTTGCCTGAAGCATAATATATCCACCATTTGCCTTGTGAAGAAGTCCAGGTTTTAGCATAGTATAGTCTGTTTTTAACATACCATATTGGTTTTCATATTCAAGCTTACCAAACATGTTATGATAATTATAGTTAGAATCCATTATAACAGGAGCACCTTCTAAATGGCTATTATCAACGAATAAATTAACTCTATAATTAAGCCAAGGCTTTGTAGCAATGTCTGGTTGAGGGCGAGAATTTTGATTTTTTTGTTGTGCATTTTCGTCTATTAAAAATAAAGGAATGTTTTTCAAAATATCAGTTTTTATATTATCTAAAAAATTAGCAATTTTTTTATTCTTTTTATATTTAGCTTTTAAAGAATTAATATGCACATTAATAGTAAGAAGAGCAACATTAGATTGCCATTCTTCTATTTTTTTATCAGATTCTTTTTCAATTAGTTTTATTTCATTAAGAGCTTCAAAAACTTGCTCTTGCACAGCAGTAGATTTCTCTTCAAATTGTTGTTTTATACTCTCATCTAATTTTTCAAATTCCTGTTCTTCAATAGCTTTTCCGTTTATTACTGGCATCATATATATACCACTTTGAGTAGCTTTAACAGAAAAACCTTGTTCCATAGTCTTTTTATTTAAGTTTTCTAATAAAGTATTTCTTTTTTCTTCAAATTCTTGCTTTATTAATTTTTTCTCTTTTTCAAAATCATCATTATCGAAAGTTCTTTTAATGTCTACTTTTATATCTTTGATAAAAGCATCCATATCGTCTTTAAATTCTTTTCCTTGACCTGCAGGTAAGGATACTGCAATTGGTTCATTAGAGTTTTCAAAATTGTATATATAGCACCAATCAGAAGGCTTTTTTTGCTTTTTGGCGATAGTATCTAAGTAGTTTTTTGTGTACATAGTTTTACCAACACCCATTGGACCTTCTAAGTAAAGATTGTAACCTTTTACAGAAACATTTAAACCAAATTCTAATGCTTTAATACCTCTATCTTGCCCGTAAACAAGACCTATTGTGTCTAAATCTGCCGTGCTATTAAATGTAAAAATGTCTGGGTTACATACGTTTTTTAAATCTTTGTAAGATAATTCATTTTTTCTCATTAGTACCTCCATTTTATTTAATATAAAATTATATTTATAAATATAATGTCATAATAATTGCATCATCTGTGTTATTATAATATTTTTTCCTAATTCCTAAATTTTTAAATCCAAATTTTAAATATAATTGTTTTGCAGGTTCATTTAATGCATTTACTTCTAAAGTTAATTCTTTATAATTTAAATTTTTTGTTAATTCTATAAGTTTTTGTAATAATAAACTTCCTATACCTTTTTTTCTAAAATCTTTTTTTACAACAATATTTGTTATATGTACATCATCTACAGATTTCCAAATTCCCGCAAAACCAACTATTACATTATTAATTTTTGCTACAATATAATGAGAAGCAGGGTTATTAAGTTCTGATTTTAAATTTTCAGATGACCAAAAATCATCAAAATTTGAAGAAAGTATAGGGGATATAACCTCAAAATCAGAAGTAGTCATATCACTAAGTTTCACATTATCCATGTAATTCTTTCATCCTTTCAGCTTGTGATTTTCTTAAATACATAGGTAAAATTGTATCTGCATTTTCAGTATATCCATTTTTATATTTTTCAAAAGCGCATTTTCCTACATTTGCAGAGTGTTGATTATTATTTGTAGAAAATTTTGCATTTGGATAATTTTTAATTAAGATATCTTTATAGTTGATAGAACCTGTGCCTACAAAAGTTATGTCATTGTAATTACTCAAAATTGAATTTATGTTATATATATCATCAGCTATATAGTCACTAAGCAAATTATAATTTTTATCAAAAATTGCACAATATACTTGATTATTATTAGCATCTATTAAAGAACAAATTACACCTGTAGCATTTGGAACATTATATGCTAAGCAATCTAAAGAACTAATACCAATGGTAGGTATATTTGCAACTTCTGCAATAGCTTTTGCTGTAGCAATTCCAATTCTAATACCTGTAAATGAGCCAGGACCTTTATTGCAAGCAATTAAATTTATTTCAGATAATCCTATATTTAATTTTACAAATAAATTTTGAATTAATGGCATTAAATTTTGAGAATGGGTTTTATTATCATCAATTATTAATTCGTCGATAGGTTGGTTGTCTTCTAGTAGTGCAACAGAGCATAGGCTACTAGATGTGTCTATACTTAATATTTTCAATTTGAATCCTCCTTAAAAGCAGTTAGTGAAGTCTTAATGTATCTGTCAAACCTATCTCCAAAAGCATCAAACTTAAGAATGCGTATGCTATCATTTGTATCATCTTTGCTAAACGAAATTTTTAAATAATTTTTTGGAAGAATTGTTTCAATTAATTCTCCCCATTCTATTATGCATATACCATTTTGTAAATATTCTTCACCACCAATGGCAAAAAATTCATCCACATCAGATAGTCTATAGACGTCAAAATGATATATAGGAACATTTTTATTATTATATTCGTTAACAATAGTAAAAGTTGGACTAGATATTTCATTTTCAAGACCAAAATAAGATAAAATACCTTCTGTAAATTTTGTCTTGCCAGAGCCTAAATCTCCAGACAAAATTATAATGTCTCCTTTTTTTAACTGACTTCCTAAAATTTTAGCAAATTTCTTTGTTTCTAGTTCATTTTTTGATAGAAAAGTATACATTTTTTCACCCTTACTAATATTATTCTATTATTGTATATTATTTAAAATTAGTTGTAAATACAAAAACAAAATAAAAATAAAAAAATGATAAATAATTTGTATTTGTTGTAGTGTCAATGATGTGAAACAAAAATATATAAAAATCATATAATTAAATTGCATAACCTATCATTCCATA
>CANRED010000032.1 GCA_947629555.1 uncultured Clostridia bacterium
GCAAAAACATCATACCAGTTGGTGCTTCTTTTGTCTATTTTTTTATTTTATTTTTCCCACATATTATTTATGCTAATATTTTGTACGGTATAAGGTTTGGTATATGCTACTAATTTAATGATATTTTCATTAATATTTAATGTTTCCAAACAAAAAAATTTCTTATCAGTTTCTATAACTGATAAGAAATTTTCACAATCAGCACTTTATCCAACCACCACTACTACTAAGGATTCGGATAGCGCTATCTTGGTGAGCCAGGAGGGAATCGAACCCCCGACACCAGGCTTAGAAGGCCTGTGCTCTATCCTGCTGAGCTACTGACCCAAGTAAAATTGACATAGATTATAATAACATAATTATGGAAATTTGTCAATGGTATGTTTACTTTTTTTTATAGATACTGTAAAATAGTATTAATTTATAGTTAAACTGAGGGGAGAGTAAAAAGTGGAAACAAAAACTGTTAAAGATAAATTACATTATTTATTATGGTATTTTATAATATTTAGTATTATTGGTTTAATTATAGAAACAAGTTTCGGTTTTGCAACTATGGGTATTATAGAAAGCAGAAAGGGATTATATTTAGGTCCATTTTGCCCAATATACGGAGTTGGTGGAGCAATATTAATATTTGCACTAGATAAATTTAAAGATAATAAAATAAAATTAGCTGTATATGGTGGAATTCTAGGAAGTGTAATAGAATACTTGTTAAGTTTTATGTTAGAAGCAATATATGGAGCAAGATTTTGGGATTATGGCTGGGTAGAATATAATTTAAATGGTAGAATTTGTATTCTTTATTCAATTTTTTGGGCAATTTTATCAGTTATATTAGTTGCTTTTATACAGCCGAGAATTGATAAATATATAAATAAAATTGGAAAAGATGAAATAGTAAAAGAGAATAAAACATTTAAAAATATCATCAAAAACAGAAGTTTTATTGATATAGGAATATTTATATTTTTATTATTAGATGCAT
The DNA here is from genome assembly GCA_947629555.1 of uncultured Clostridia bacterium. Taxonomy (GTDB): domain Bacteria; phylum Bacillota; class Clostridia; order TANB77; family CAG-508; genus CAKPQL01. Next base: position 992 of record CANRED010000032.1, read on the forward strand.
TAATTACTGTGTGGGCTATAAATACGTATCAAAATAGAGTAAAAAATCAATATTACCAAATAGAGCAAAGTAGAAATTCAATAATAAATAAGATTGAAGATTATTGTTTTTCAAATGAAAAAATGTTATTTACATTTCCAAATTTAAGAGTAAGAGACAATGAAGGAAATGAAATTTTTGTAAGAGATATGATAAATGAAATTAATAATAGATAATTAGAAAAATAAATTAAATAATCCAATAAATCCAAAAATTAAAAATAATATACCTGAAAATTTTTCCATAATATTTTCAGGTAATTTTTTTGACAAAAATTTACCTAATATTATTGCGATTAAATCACTAAGAACCATTCCTAATACAGCTCCTAAAATAAGAAATAGTTTTTGAGACGGATATTGTATACCAAGTCCAATAGAAGATAAAAATGTTTTATCTCCAAGTTCACCAATAGCTATGGAAAATGCAATAATAAAAATATAATTTAATTTCAACTTAGATATTTTATTTAATGATGAAGGGTTGTCTTCTGAATTTTTTGTTTTTGGAAATAATGTAAAAAATCCAAATAGTAAAAATGAAATGTATGTTATTAATTCAAGTAAAAAGTGTACAGAATCGTTTTCTATATTTCCAAGAAAACTCCCAAAAGTAATTGCTATACCATGACTTAATAGAGAACCTAAAGCAACTCCTAGAAGTATCGTCGCAGTGCGCAATTTAGATGAAAATGATAAAACTAAAATTTGAGTTTTATCTCCAAGCTCAGAAATAAATACTAAAATAAATGCAATTATTAATGGGTATATAAACATGTATTGCCTCCTCTAATTTTAAATTATAATCAAAATAAATATATTCCAAGTATATTTATTTATTCCACGAATATTTATAAAAGTGGATAGAGGTGATTAAAAATAAAAAATATCATAAAAGTAATCTTCGTAATTATAGGTAGTATTATTGGAGCAGGATTTGCTTCACGGAGTTGAAATAGCATTATTTTTTAATTCTTTTCAAAAATTTGGTTTATATGGAATTATTATTTCAGCAATAGTTATTGGATTAGTAATATATAAAGTTTTTTCTATAATGCTAAAAAATAATATAAATACATATACAGAATTTTTGGAAAAAACAATTAATAAAGAAAAAAATTTATTAATTAATATAATAGAAAATATAATAAATATTTTTTTATTAATTAGTTTTTTTATTATGATGACTGGAATATTAACTTTTTTTGAACAAGAATTAAAAATAAATAATATATTATTTTCTATTCTTATTGCTTTAATATGTTATTTTGTATTAATAAAAGATTTAGATGGAGTAATAAAAATTAATATGTTATTAATTCCAATATTAATATTTTTTATACTTTTTATAGGTTTAAAATATAATAATCAAATTAATACAAATATAGAATTAAATTTAAATAATAATATTACAAAAAGTTGGTTATTAAGTAGTTTAATATATACAAGTTATAATAGTGTTGTATTAATACCTATTTTAATTTCATTAAAAAAGGAAATTAAAAATAAATATCAAATAAAAATAATAGCTATAATGTCTGCAATTATTATTGCCATATTAGCAATTATAATATATCGATTATTATTTGTAATAGGATCTAAAATAAATGAAATACAGATGCCATTAGTTTTTGTAGCCGGCAAAATAGGAAAAATATATAAATACATATATGGAGTAGTAATACTATCTGCAATTTTTACTTCAGCAATTTCTTCAGGATACGCATTTTTAGAGGATGTAACAAAAACACGAAAACAATATAAAATTATTTGTTTTATAATTTGTATTAGTGCAATTTTTATTAGTAAAATAGGATTTTCAAGTTTAGTAAATACTTTGTATCCTATATTTGGATATTTAGGTTTATTACAAATAGGATATATTTTTTTAAAAAGATAAATATACATATTGAAAAATTATGTTTAAACTGATATAAATATAAATAAGAAAATCCAATAATGTAAGGAGTAAAAATATGGATTTTTATATGTTAAATAATTTAGAACAAACAACTGAACAAAAGCCTAAAAAACCAATAAATAAAAAGAAATTAATGAAATTAATAGGAATTATTTTAATTGCTTTATTAATTATTATTATGACTATTTTATATATAAAAAATGTAAAAGTTAGAGAATTTTTTGATAAATATATATTTAGAAAAGAAGTATATGAAAATAATTTAGATACCATCACTCTAACAGAAGAAGATAATAATTATTCTTATGCTTTTGATAAAAATATAGTTGTTTTAAATAAAAATATTCTCGACATATATAATGCTTCTGGAAAACAAGAGCATAGCTTAAATATAGAAATAACTAATCCAATTTTTGATGCAGATAATAAATTTTTAGTTGTTGCAGAAAAGAAAGGTCAAAAAATATATGTAATATCTGGTAATAATATTTTATGGCAACAAAATGTTGGAGGAAGTATTGAAAATATTACAGTTAATAAAAATGGATATGTAGCAGTAGTTACAAGTGATACAAGCTATAAAACAGTAATAATGGTATATGATGCAAATGGAAATTGTTTATTTACAAAATTCTTAGCTTCTACTTATGCTATAGATGTAGCAATTTCGGAAGATAATAAATTTTTAGCAATAGCAAAGGCAAACTTTTCAGGAACGTTAATTCAGTCTAATATAGAGATACTTTCTATTGAAAAAGATTCTGCAGAAGAAGATAGAACAAAATATAATTATGAAGCGGAATCAAATAAATTAATTATAAATATAGAATATCAGGATAGAGATAAATTAGTTTGCATGTATGATGATTCTATACATATTATAGAAAACAATAATGACACAGAGTTATTAAATTACGATTATAAAAATACATTGTTTTTAGATATTAATTTGAATAATACTATTACACAAATAGAAAAAATATCATCTTCTAATTCACAAATAAAATTTACTAATATAATAAATCATAGTGAAAATTCATATGAACTAGGAGGAGTTCCAAAAGCCATATATTCATATCAAGACATAACAGCAGTAAATTTAGGAACAGAAGCAATATTTGTAAAAACTAACGGATGGTTATCTAAAAGATATAAATCTAATCAAGAAATACAGAATATTATCGTAACAAATAACATAGCTGGAATCGTATATAAAAATAAAATAGAAATTGTTAAATTATAAGGAGGTGAATTTATGGGATTATTGGTAGATATAATTATATTAGTAATAATGGCAATATGCATATTTATTGGCTATAAGAGAGGATTAATAAAGTGTGCAATAAATGTTTTATCTTTTTTAGTAGCAATTATTGTTGTTATTTTATTAACTACACCTGTATCTAATTTAATTATTAATAATACTAAAATAGATGATAACATAAAAGAGACCATATTAGGTAAATTGGATATTGGTAATTTAAGTGATGGTAAGGTGGAATTAAATGAAAATAGCAGTAATTTACCAGAAGTTGTTAGAGAATATATTAATAATTTAATGATTGAGATAAATTCAACTACTACAGGAGATGCTGCACAGGCTTTAGCAGAAAATATATCAGTAATGATTATAAATGTTGCAGTAGCAATTATATTATTTATAGGTACTAAGTTGGCATTAGTTTTTGTAAAAGTATTAGCAGATATAATTGGAAAAATTCCATTATTAAAGCAATTTAACAAAGCAGGTGGAATTATTTATGGAGTTGCTAAAGGTATAGTAACCATATATTTATTACTTGCAGTAATTTCAATAATTGTACCACTATTATCAAATACTTTTATAGCAGATGCTATAAACCAATCTATGATAGGAAAAGCTATGTATAACAACAATATATTATTAAAAATATTTTTATAGTATTGATATTTAAAAGTTAATTTGATATACTAAGTAAAATTAAAAGGGGGCTAATATTAATTATTATGCCCTCTTTTATTTATATACAAAAATTTATTACAAACTGTAGGAGTTGCTTAGGTTATGCAACCCGCATAGTTAACATATCAATTACTTTCTATGTTTTTTAATCTTTATAACAACAATAGTTATAAGAAGAATTACAAAAACAACTATTATAATTTGAAGATATAAATGTATTTGCTCTGCAGTAATAACATCATTTTCTGCTAAGAGATTTCGAGTATAGTTTATACCATTATATGAATAAGTTACTGTACCCAATATATCACCTTTAAATATAGGATCTTGTAATTTATCAGTATATAATGTAGTTTCATATTCTAATTCTGATTCTAAATCTTTATTATTAATTAAAATTTCTAAATCACTTTCTAATACCAAATTTAAATTTCTTTTTATAAAATTCACATTAGGCATTTCAACAGTTGTTATAATATCCCCAGAGTGTTTTACAGTTGATAAGGTATAGTTATCAAAAGCAGTTATAAATAAATTTTTTGCATCTAAATACCTTTGGCTATTAAAATCAGTTTCAAATGGTCTAGAACCTAATAAAACAATAATAAATTCAACATCATCTTTTTTAGCAGAAGCAACTAGGCAATTATTTGCAAAAGTTGTATATCCTGTTTTTATTCCAGTTGCAAATTCATAATAATAAATGTTATTTGTATTAGTTTTTTCATTAGTTTCATGTAGTAATTTATTTGTATTTCTTAAAATTCTCTCGTTATATTTATTAGTGGCAGGTACTGTGTAAACGGTAGTAGAAACTATTTGTCTAAAAATATCATTTTTCATAGCATAATTTGCAATTAAGCATAAATCATAAGCGGTAGTATAATGATCCTTATTATGAACGCCATTAGAGTTAACAAAATGAGTGTTAGTACATCCAATTTGAGTTGCTTTGTCATTCATCATATTAGCAAATTCACTTATAGAACCACCAACATATTCTGCTAAAACATTTGCTGCATCATTTGCTGATTCAATCAGCATTAAATGTAATAATTCATTTATTGTAAGAATTTCACCTTCTTGTAAGTTAGCTCCAGTATAACCAGAAGGTAAAATTATTGCATCTGCTTGAACTTTAGTAGTGTCTTCCAAATTACAATTTTCTATTACTAAAATTGCAGTCATAATTTTAGTAGTACTTGCAGGATACATTTTGGTATAAGCATTTTTTTCATATATTATTTGATTAGTATTTGTATTAAAGACTATAGCGGCAGGAGAATCAGCAGTAAGTTCTGCCGCATAAGAATAATTACAAAATATTAGAGTTATTAATATTACAATAAAAATTAATTTTTTAAACTTCATAATATACTCCTTATAACATTTAATAATACTATATCGTAATATTAATAAAAATTCAATAATATTCTAATATTTATTAGGAGGTAAATCTATGTTAAATAAAATTTATAATAAATACAATTTGGGTTTAATATTTGATAAAAAAATAATAACTATTATATTAATAATTTTTGTAATAATATTAGCAGTAATTTTCATTACAAGAAAAGATGAAGAAGTAGAAATTATTCAAGAAATAGGAGTAGAAGATAATATAGTTACAAATGATGAAAATAAAGAAATTGAGGTAATTGTAATACATATTGCAGGTTGTGTAAAAAATGCAGGAATTGTAGAAATTGCACAAGGTTCAAGAATAATAGACGTAATAGAAGCAGCAGGAGGAGTAACTGAAGAAGCGGATATTAATAAAGTAAATTTGGCATATCTAGTTAAAGATGCACAAAAAATATATATACCAAGTATTTATGATGAAGAAAATATAGAGTATATTACTATGGATAATGGAGAAAATGTAATAGTAGATGATAAAGATGGAGGGAAAAGTAATATGATTAATATAAACACAGCAACTCAAACAGAATTAGAAGAATTGCCAGGAATAGGTCCATCAACTGCATTAAAAATAATAAATTATAGAGAAGAAAACAAGAAGTTTAATTCAATAGAAGAAATAAAAGAAGTTCCAGGTATAGGAGATGCAAAATTTAATAATATTAAAGATATGATAGAAGTATAGAAATAAGTATATTAATAATTAAATTTTAACTGCAAAAACTCATGTATTATCTTGACAATCTCCATTTTCCTAGTATAATTATAATGTTTGAATACAGATTGGCATTTTTGTCAGAAGGAGGTTATCATGTCAAAAGTTGATGTTGTTTTAGGTACATTTTTTGGCGACGAAGGAAAAGGTAAAATTATAGATTATCTTGCTACAAAAGCAGACGTAGCAGTAAGGTGTTCTGGTGGTAGTAATGCAGGTCACACTATAAATGTAAACGGCAAAAAATATGCATTTCACCTAATACCTTCTGGAATATTAAGTGAAAATACAAAAGCAATAATTGGTAATGGGGTAGTTGTAGATCCTAAAATTTTAATAGAAGAAATGAATGAGCTTGAGTCTAATGGTATATCTGTAGATAATTTATACATTAGTACTAAAGCTCATATTGTTTTGCCTTATCATATTATGATGGATAAATTGTTAGAGCAGAATAGAGGTAATAATAAAATAGGTACTACTGCTCGTGGCATAGGTCCTGCATATTGTGATAAATATGAAAGATGCGGAATTAGAGTAGAAGACTTTATTTCACCTAAATTTGATGAATTAGTACGTAGAAATATAGAAAATAAAAATAAAATTTTTAAGGCTTATGGATATGAAACTTTAGATGCAGATGCTGTAATTAATGAATACAAAAATTATGCTAACATATTAAAACCACATGTTGTAGATACAGTAAATTTATTACATGATTATTTAGATGAAGGTAAAAAAATTCTTTGCGAAGGTGCACAAGCAACATTACTTGACATAGATTTTGGTACATATCCTTTTGTTACCTCATCAAATCCAACAATAGGTGGAATTTGTACAGGAACAGGATTAGGAGCTAAAGATATTGGCGAAGTTTACGGAGTGTTAAAAGCATACGCTTCTAAAGTTGGAGAAGGACCATTTTTAACAGAGCAAGATAATGAAATAGGAGATACTATTCGTGAATTAGGCCACGAATATGGTACAACAACAAAAAGACCTAGAAGATGTGGTTGGTTAGATTTAGTAGCATTAAAATATGTAGTTAGAATAAATGGTATTACAGGACTTGCAATTAATCATATGGATACTATAGGACATTTTTCAAAAATAAAGGCTTGTGTAGGATATAATCATAATGGAGAAATATCTACAAACTATTCTACAAATGTAGATTATATTAAAGAATGTACACCGATTTATGAAGAATTTGATGGGGATTTTGGAGATATATCAAAAATAAAATCTAGAGAGGATTTACCAGAAAATGCAAAAATATATTTAAAGAGAATTGAAGAATTTGTCGGTGTTCCTGTTAAGTTTATTGGTACAGGTGCAGGTCGTGAAGAAATGATTATTTGTTAATAAAAGGTAACCTATTTTAGGTTACCTTTTTGCTTGATTGTGATTATATTTAATGATATACTGTAAAAAATATAGGAGGAATTATGAAACATATAGATATAATCAATGCATGTACGGACTTAGGAGTGCATGTTAATGGGGCAGCAGAAGGTCCTATAAATTTAACAAAAAATTTGTCCCATAGTAATATTAATAATATAGTTACAGTAAAATATAGCAATGTGGTTAAGGAATATCAAAATGATAATAAGAAGAAAAATTTACGAGAGGTAAATAAATTTAATAAACAATTATACAATGAGGTGCTATCAAGCTTAAACAATGAAAAATTTCCTATAACTATTGGTGGTGACCATAGTTTAGCTATTGCATCAGCACTTGCATCTATAAAAAAGTATTCTAATTTGGGTATAATTTGGTTTGACTCACACGGAGATTATAATACATTCGATACTACAATTACTGGAAATATACATGGATTACCTTTGGCTGTAATCACAAATTATGAAAAAAGAGAATTGTCAGAGTTTCATAATGGTAACTTCTATAAGCCCCAAAACACAGTTATAGTAGGTGCAAGAGATATTGATGATCCACTTGAAATAGAAAATTTGAGGGAAGCGGGAGTTACAGTATTTTCAACAAAAGACGTACAAGAGCAAGGAGCAGATGTCATAACAAAAAAGGCATTTGAAATTGCAAGTAATAATACAAATGGAGTTCATGTAAGTTTCGATATTGATTTAATTGATCCTAAAATTGCACCAGGAGTATCTGTTCCGGCAACAAGTGGAATTAATTTAGATGAAGCAAATAAAATGATAGAAACAATTATAAAAAAGAAAAATATAGTTAAATCAGTTGATTTAGTTGAATATAATCCAAGTTTTGATATAGATAATAAAACAAAAATTATTGCAATGAATATATTAAATAAACTATTAAATAATTTTTAACAACAAAATAGAGTGCATTTAATTATTTGCACTCTGTTTTTGTATATATTCTTTTTGTATCTTTTTTAATATTTCCTTAGAATCATTATAAGTAATTTGATTAACGGCTTCGTCTATATTTAACCATTTAACTTCACTTATTTCACTTTCTTGAGCCATTATTTTATCAGACTTTTTCTTTGCAATAAAAAATATAACTTCTTTAAGGACATTTTCCTTTGGGCTATAATGTATGCTATATCTATATCCTGGTATTATTTCTACATCAATATTTGTTTCTTCTTTTACTTCTCTTATTGCTGTTTGTTCCTCTGTTTCGTTGTATTCAACATGACCTTTAGGAAAATCCCAATGACCTGCATTATGTTTTACTAATAGCACCAAATTTTTGTCTATAATTACACAACCACAAGATTTTTCTTTTTCCATAGTAATTACTCCTTATTAATGAATATCATAATCATCATCTGCATCATTAAAGAATTCTCTTCCAGAAACTCTTTTTGCATCTCGTTCCTTTTCTATTTGATTAGATAATAACTCCTTTACTTCAAAGGAATTCTTTATATCTTTTATTTCAAATTCTGGAGTTGATTTATCTGCTGAACAACAATGGATAGTTCCTACTCCAAAAATTCTTTGCCATATACTTCTTTTTAAAGTTACATCCATTATTCTATATAACCTTATTTCTTCTTGATTTACAGATAATACACCTGTATCAATTAATAGTTTATCTTCAAGTAATTTATATTTTGTAAATGATAAAGGTAATCCAAAGATTGGTCTTTTGCTATCTTGCCATAAAATTTGTTTATTTTCCATAATATTCTCCTTTTATTTTTTGAATATTATATCATTTAATAGCAATTATAGCAACTTTATTGTATTAAATCTTTTGTTTACAATGTTCCAATTAATAATATTCCAAAATGCATTTATATAATTTTGCCTATTTGCTTTATATTGTAAGAAATATGAATGTTCCCACATATCTAAAACTAAAAGTGGTGTACAACCCCATAATGTTAAATTTTGATGTTTTTCACATTGTAATATTTCTAATTTATTAAAATTGTTTATCCATACCAGCAATCCCCAACCAGACGCTTCTACAGCCTTACTTGCTTTTGTAAATTGATTTTTAAAAGTATCATAACTTCCAAAATCCATATTAATTCTATTCATTAATTCTATACTAGGACTTGTAGGAATTGCAGGCCCCATGTTTTCAAAAAATAATTGATGTAAAATTGCCCCAGAGCCGTAGAAGCTCAAATCCTTTTCTAAACATTTAATATTTTCAAAATTTCCAGTAGATCTAGCAATTTGTAATTTTGCTTCTGTTTTATTTGTATTGTCTACATATCCTGCATATAGTATATTATAATGAATAGATAAAGTTTCAGCACTATAATATGGCTCCAATGCATTTATTGGATAAGGTAAATCTATTTTTTTAATCATTTTCTACCTCCAAGCATAAAAGATATTATCAAATGTATTAATTGATAGAAAATTTATGCATATTTTTCTAAATTTTCCATATTATATTTATATATGAACCTATTTTAGGCACTTTTTTATGGAAATTTTGCTAAAGGTATTGACATTACTGATGTAAAAAAGTATAATAAATAATGCACATCGCGGGGTGGAGCAGCTGGCAGCTCGTTGGGCTCATAACCCAAAGGTCGTAAGTTCGAATCTTACCCCCGCAACCAATTAAGAGATTTTACTAGAAATAGTAAGGTCTCTTGTTTTTTGCATAGAAAAAATAGATGCAAACTGTAGGGGTCGGCGTCCCCGACGACCCGTGTGGCGAAGCAACTTATATTCTTAATAAATGTAAGAACATAAAGATTGAATAAAAAGTAAATATAAATAATTAATAAAGTATGATATAATTTAGTCAGATAAATAGTAATTTTTTGTTAACAAAAAATTGCTTAAATATCTTGTCAAATTGAATATAATATTATATAATTATAAAAAATAAGGGAGTAGTTAGCATTAAATATGTAATAAAGTCAACATACTGATATATAAATCTGGCTTTATTTTAAATAACGAGACTTGTTTGCAAAATTAAATTGCAGACAAAATCTCGTTTTTTGTTTGTAGGGAAAGAGGTTATTATGGGAATTATTGAAATAGTGCTTATTGGATTAGGTTTAGCAATGGATGCCTTTGCTGTATCAATATGTAAAGGACTTTCAATGAAAAAAATGAATTGGAAAAGTGCAATAATTATTTCATTGTATTTTGGTATATTTCAAGCATTTATGCCAGTTGTTGGTTACTTTCTAGGAAGTACATTTGAAAGTTTTGTAACTAATATTGATCATTGGATTGCATTTGTATTATTATCTTTAATTGGCGGAAATATGATTAAGGAATCATTTGATAGTGAAGATACAAAGAAGAATGATAAAGTTGACTTTAAAACAATGATTGTTTTAGCTATAGCTACAAGTATTGATGCTTTAGCTATTGGAATTACATTTGCATTTTTTGAAGTAAATTTATTATTATCAATTT
>CANRED010000033.1 GCA_947629555.1 uncultured Clostridia bacterium
GCAAGAGAAAGGCGTTTAGCAGAATTAAGATTAAAATACATAATGGACCAAAAAGCAGTAGAAGAATATGGATATGACAAAGGAATAGAAGAAGGAAAAAAGCAGCGGAATTCAAGAAATAGCAAAAAGAATGCTAAATCAAAAACTAAGTTTAGAATTAATAATGTCTGTTACGGGGTTAAGTAAAGAAGAAATAGAAAAATTAAAATAATTGTATTCAAAAAAATTATTGATATAAAAGTATAGGTCGCTTAAATTAAGCGACCTATTTTTTGCATATTAAACAAAAATATCGTATGGGACGCATTGCATGTAATCCGTTTACTGAAACATATGGAAATGCCGTAGGGAACGACGCCCTCGTCGTTCCATGCTTCGAAGGAATACCAAAATAATTGTAGGGGTCGATGCCCACATCGACCCGTTAAAATTGATGCATCATAAATATACTTCTGTGCTTTGCCTATATCCCTAAAAGAATATACTGTAAATTTATGTAAAAAAATTGCAAGAATTGTAAAAAAAATACCTATTTTTATTGACCTAATAAGAACATTGCTATATAATAAAATATAGGGAAACTTAACATACACGATATAAAAAATTATAAAAAAACATACTATAAAATAATGAAGAAGTAGTAAAAATTAATTGTAACAAAGTACTAGATATAATAATATATCTAGTACTAAACATGATTATAATAAATAAAGGGGCCAACAAAATGAAAGCAATGCAAAAACATAATAAAATTTTGATGTTTTTGTTAGATTGTATAATAGTTGCAATTTCGGCAATATCAGCAAACATATTACTATGTGAAAGAGAAGAAATCTTATCTAACGAAAACATAAAAATAATTATTAATTCAATTATTTCTTCCGTAATTGTTTATGAAATTTATTTAATGATGTTTAGAACATATAGACATGTTACTAGGTTCGAAAGTGGAACAGACTATTTAACATATATATTAGTTTGTATTCTTTCAGGAGCAACATTAATATTGTCACAACAATTGGGAGGTAATATAAATTCTGTTAGAAAGCAAATATTGGAAGGTTTGATAACAGCATTGGGATTAATTTCAGTTAGAATTGTTATTAGATTTTTCTTAAATTATTTAAAACAAGAAAAAGAATACTGCAAAAAAAGTAATGTTTTAATTATAGGGGCAGGATATGCAGGAAAAGAAATTATAAGAAATATAAAACAAACAATGAACCAAAAATACAACATTGTAGGAATAATAGATGATAAAAAAGCAAGATTACATTGCATAATGGATGGAATAGAAGTATTAGGAAACAGAAATCAAATTGTAGAAATATGCAAAAAAAGAAAAGTAGATGAAATATTTTTTGCAATATCAAATATAGATAAAAAACAGAAAAAAGAAATATTAAATATATGTCAAGAAACAGGAACGAAAATAAGAATTTTACCAACCATAGGAGACCTAATAAAAAATAAAAATATGTTTCAAAATTTACGTGATGTAGATATTGAGGATATATTAGGTCGTGATCCAGTAGTTCTAGATAATAAAAAAATAGGCAACTTAATAGAAAATAAACCTATATTAGTTACAGGTGCAGGAGGATCTATTGGCTCAGAACTATGTAGACAAATTGTTAAATACAATCCAAGCAAATTAGTAATGTTAGATATTTACGAAAATAATTTGTATAATATAGAGCTAGAGTTAAAATCACAATATCCACATATTAACATTGAAGCTATTATTGGTAGTGTAAGAGATGTAAAAAGATTAGAAAAAGTATTTGAAGAATATAAGCCATATTTAGTATTTCATGCAGCTGCACATAAGCATGTTCCACTAATGGAAAATAGCCCATTAGAAGCAATAAAAAATAATGTATTTGGTACATATAATGTTGCAAATTGTGCGGACAAGTATAATTGCAAAAAAATGATATTAATATCAACAGATAAAGCAGTTAACCCAACTAATATAATGGGAGCAACAAAAAGACTTTGCGAAATGATTGTACAAGTAAAAAATAAAAGTAGTAATACAGAATATGCTGCTGTACGTTTCGGAAATGTGCTAGGAAGTAATGGGTCAGTTGTGCCACTATTTAAAAAACAAATCGCCGAAGGTGGACCAGTAACTGTAACACATAAAGATATTATAAGATATTTTATGACAATACCAGAAGCTGCTCAACTTGTTTTACAAGCAATGAGTTATGCAAAAGGTGGAGAAATATTTGTTTTAGACATGGGAGAACCTGTAAAAATATATGATTTAGCAGTAAGCTTAATAAAACTATCAGGGCTAGAGCCAGAAGTTGACATACCAATAGTATTTACAGGCTTAAGACCAGGAGAAAAAATGTATGAAGAATTATTAATGAAAGAAGAAGGCTTGCAAAAAACAGAAAATAAAAAGATATATATTGGAGAGCTAACAGACCTAGATGAAAAAGATATTGCAGAAAAAATAGAAAAACTAAAAGGCTTAGTATGTAATGAAAATACTCCAATAGAAGAAATAAAGTCAACTATAAAAGATGTTGTACCAACATATATAATGAAGCAAGAAAATAAAAAAGAATTAATAAATGTATAAAAGGAAGAGGGAGCTAAACGTGGAAAGCAAAAAAATCTTTTTATCTTCACCTCATATGTCAGATGAAGGTTATGAACAAAAATATGTTAAAGAAGCATTTGATACAAACTGGGTAGCACCACTTGGAGAAAATGTTAATAAGTTCGAAGAAGAATTAGCAAATTATGTAGGAAGCAAACATGCAGCGGCATTATCTGCAGGAACAGCAGCTATTCATATGGCATTTAAAGCATTAAACGTTGGAAAAGGAGATATTGTATTTTGTTCTTCACTTACATTTTCAGCAACAGCAAATCCAATAATGTATCAAGATGCAACACCAGTATTTATAGATAGTGAACCAGATACATGGAATATGGATCCAAAGGCTTTAGAAAAAGCATTCGAAAAATATCCAAATCCAAAGGCAGTAATTGTAGTTTATTTATACGGAACACCTGCAAAAATAGATGAAATAAAAGAAATATGCGATAAACACAATGTACCATTAGTAGAAGATTCAGCAGAAAGTTTAGGTTCAACATATAAAGGAAAACAAACAGGTACATTTGGTAAATATGGAATATACTCATTCAACGGAAATAAAATTATAACAACAAGTGGTGGAGGAATGCTTGTTTCAGATGATGAAGAAAGAATAGCAAAAGTAAGATTTTGGTCTACACAAGCAAGAGAAAAAGCACGCCACTATCAACATAAAGAAATAGGATACAACTACAGAATGAGCAATATTGTAGCAGGAATAGGAAGAGGACAATTAAAAGTATTAAATGATAGAATTGCTAAAAAAACAGAAATTTATAATACATATAAAGAAGCATTTAAAGATATACCAGAAATAGAAATGCAACCAACACCACCAAATACAAAGCCAAATCACTGGTTATCTGTTATAACAATAAAAGAAAATTCAAAAGTAACACCATTAAACATAATGGAAGCATTAGAAAAAGAAAATATTGAATCAAGACCAGTATGGAAACCAATGCATTTGCAACCAGTATTTAAAGATTATGATTTTATTAAAGTGAAAGAAAAAGCAGTGTCAGAAGATTTATTTGAAAGAGGAGTATGCTTACCTTCAGATACAAAAATGACCAAAGAAGATATAGAAAGAGTTATAAAAGTAATTAAGGGGTTGTTTTAATGTATAGAAAATACATAAAAAGAATATTAGACTTTACCTTGAGCCTAATAGCATTAATTATTTTGTCTCCAATATTATTAATTGTGGCAATACTTGTAAGAGTAAAACTGGGATCTCCAGTAATATTTAAACAAGAAAGACCTGGGCTAAACGAAAAAATATTTACGTTGTACAAATTTAGAACAATGACAGATGAAAAAGATGAACAAGGAAACTTATTACCAGATTCACAAAGATTAACAAAATTTGGGAAAATGTTAAGAAGCACGAGCTTAGATGAATTACCAGAATTAGTAAATATACTAAAAGGAGATATGTCAATAGTAGGACCAAGACCGTTGTTGGTTAGATATTTACCATATTATACAGAAGAAGAAAGACATAGACATGATGTTAGACCTGGTCTTACTGGATTAGCACAAGTTAATGGAAGAAATACTATTTCTTGGGATGGAAGGTTCGAATACGACTTACAGTACATAAAAACAATAACATTTATTGAAGATTGGAAAATAATATTAAAAACAGTAAAAAGTGTTTTAAAGAAAGAAAATATTGTAATAAGTGGGGTGGGAAATGAAACGTCATTAGATAAAGAAAGAGAAAAGCTTAAATCAGAGGGAGAAAAAATATGGAAAATATAGCAGATATATATTTTGATAAAAATTATGGAAAACTATATGAAAAAATTGAAAAAGGGAAGGCAAAAATTTTTGAATACCAAGATGAAAACGGAAAGATATCGAATCAGTTTATTATAAAAGAAATACCAATTAATATAGATAATAATAAATATTTTGATATTGTTACCCCATATGGATATGGCGGACCAATTATTGAAAATTGCATTGAAGGAAAAAAAGAAAATTTAGTAAAATGCTACGAAAAGGCATTTAATAATTATTGTAGTGAAAATAATGTTGTAAGTGAATTTGTAAGGTTCCATCCGATAATAAATAATGTAAAGGATTTTGAAAAAATATATGATACGAAATTATTAAGGCATACACTTGGAACTAATTTGGATATTTCAAATAGTCCAATGGAAGAGGAGTTTAGCAAAAGTTGTAGAAAAACAATAAGACAAGTATTAAAAAAGGGTATTGACTATAGAATAATTGAAAATGTAACAGATTTTTCAGAATTCAAAAGAATATATTATTTGAATATGGATAGAAAAAATGCAGATTCATATTACTATTTTGATGATGAATATTATGAAAATATGAATAAATATTTTCATAATAATATAATACAAGTACAGGCAATATACGAAAACAAGGTTGTAGCCGAAGGATTATATTTTATATATAATAAAATTATACATGCTCATTTATCTGGAACAGATACAGAATATTTACATTTATCACCAGCTTATATATTAAAGTATGGAACTGCTATTTGGGGAAAAGAGAATGGATATAAATTAATTCATTATGGTGGGGGAACAAGTAATTCTCTTGAAGACCCATTATACTTGTTTAAAAAGAAGTTTGCTCAAAATACAGAATTTGATTTTTATATAGGCAAAAAAATATGGAATAAAGAAATTTATAACAAACTATGTAGGGTAAAAAAAGTAGATGAAAATGAAGAGTTTTTTCCTGCATATAGAAAGGAACAAAAATGAAATTGATAATGAAAATAAATAATAGTTTAGAAAACTTTAGTTATAATTACTACAAAAAACGTTCAAAAATTTGGTTTTTAATTAAAATGAAAAAGTATGTTAATAAAAAAATAAAGTTAGACTCGGAATATAAAAAAGAGATAAAAAATTACTACAAGCCATATACAAGAATAAACACTTCTACTCATAAAATGTATTTGAATGTCACAGGGGAGAAGAATGTAAGATTTATTCCTGATTATATATTCTTTTCAACAATAAATCCTTATCTTAATAACGTTAGACTTGGTAAGGCAATTGAGGACAAAAGTTATTATGATAGAACTTTTAAAGAGTTAAAAAGACCTGAAACAATAGTTAAAAATGTAAATGGCGTTTTTTATGATAAAGATTTTGAAATTCTAGAAAAAAGTAAAGCATTTTCAATTATTGATGAAACCTTAAAAAAGGAAAAAGAATTAATAATAAAGCCATCTATTGAATCAGGATCAGGAAAAAATGTAAGAATAATTAATTGTGAATCTCCGATAAGTGAAATAGCAATAGAATACAATAAAGATTATGTAATACAAAAATTAGTAAAGCAGAGTCCAGAATTAGCTAAAATGCACAAAGAGTCATTAAACACAATAAGGGTAGAATCATTACTATGGAGAGGAAAAGTAGTAATATTATCCACTCTTTTAAGAATTGGCATTGGAAATTCAAGAATAGATAATTTTTCTGCAGGAGGAATTTGTTGCGGAATAGATGAAAAAGGAATTTTAAAAGGAATTTTTTACAATAAAAAAGGAGAAAGAGTGAATATCCCTGAAACCTGCAATTTTCTAGAGAGAGAGAGAGAGAGAGAGAGCGGTAAACTTAATGGATTTGAAAAGATAATACAAAATGTAAAAGAAATGCATAAAAAACTTGCTCAGTTTAAAATAATAGGTTGGGATTTTACTATTGATGAAAATTATGAACCAGTATTCATAGAAGCAAATTTAGAAAGTGCAGGATTAGATTTCCACCAATTCTGTAATGGACCATTATTTGGAGATTTAACAGAAGAAGTATTAGAGGAAGTATTTAAAAACAAAAAAGTAGACAAGTAGTGTTGGATATCACTGTATATAAAACTTAATTTTTGTATAGAAAGGAAAAATAATGAAAAAAGTATTATTTGTAGCGACTGTAACTGGACACATTATAGGATTTCATATACCATATTTAAAATGGTTTAAAGAACATGGCTATGAAGTGCATGTTGCAAGTAATGGAAATAGACTAATCGAATATTGTGATAAACATTATAACATCTTATTTGAAAGGAATCCATTAAAAAAAGAGCATATAAGAGCATATAAAGAACTTAAGAAAATAATAGAGGAAAATAAATATGACATTATTCATTGTCATACTCCAGTGGGTGGAGCATTAACTAGATTAGCAGCTAAAAAGGCAAGACAAAATGGAACGAGAGTAATTTACACAGCACATGGATTTCATTTTTATAAAGGTGCTCCTAAAATAAACTGGATAATTTATTATCCAATAGAAAAAATTATGGCAAAATATACAGATTGTTTAATTACAATTAACCAAGAGGATTATAACATAGCTAAAAATAAATTTTATGCTAAAGATATTAAGTTCGTTAATGGAGTAGGTGTAGATGAAAATAAA
Organism: uncultured Clostridia bacterium; assembly: GCA_947629555.1. Classification (GTDB taxonomy): domain Bacteria; phylum Bacillota; class Clostridia; order TANB77; family CAG-508; genus CAKPQL01. The sequence goes on from CANRED010000033.1 coordinate 7,042, forward strand.
TTTAATGTTCAGATGACAGAAGAAGAGAAGCAAATTTTAAGACAGCAATTAGGATTGAAAAAAGATGATTTTGTGATAATTTATGTCGCAGAATTAAGTAAGAGAAAAAATCAAGAAATGATATTAAAAGCAATTGCAAGAATGAAATATGAGAATGTTAAGTTATTACTTGCAGGGAAAGATTCTTTGAATGGAATGTATCAAAATATGGCGAAAGAATTGAAAATTGAAGAACAAGTAAATTTTTTGGGTTTTAGAAAGGATATTCCCCAATTAATGACTGTATCAGATTTAGTGATATCTACTTCTAAACAAGAAGGACTACCAGTAAATTTAATAGAAGCAATGATGAATGGAAAACCGATAATTGCAACTAATTGTAGAGGAAATAGAGATGTTGCAAATGAATTAGTGGAAATAGACGATATAGAAGGGTTGTGCTGTAAGATAAAAGAATGTATAAAAAATAAAGAAAAATTTATCTGTAAGAAACGTGATGAATACAAATTAGAAAATGTTTTGAAAGAAATGGAGAAGATATACAATAATGAAAAATAAAATAAAAAATATTCTAAAGCAAAATATTGTTATATATAAGATGTATGCATTTATCTTTAGTATGTTATTTAGAATATTAAAAATATTTATAAAAGTAGAAGATGACATAATACTTATAAATTCATTTGGAGGAAGAAAATATGATGATAGTCCCAAAGTAATATTTGAATATATGAAAACACAGGGAAAGTATAAAAAATATAAAATATATTGGGCTTTTCATAATCCAGATAAGTTTGAAATTGAAGGAGCTGAAAAAATAAAAACAGATACCTTAAAGTATTTTATAATAGCATTAAAGGCAAAATATTGGATAACCAATTCTGCAATTGAACGAGGTCTAAAATTTAAAAACAAAAAAACAATATATATTAATACTTGGCATGGAAGTGCTATAAAGAAAATGGGAAATGATGCACCTCAAAAAGCATTTAAATTTCAAACTTCAGAGTGCAATGTAATGTATGCACAAAGTGATTATGATATAAAAATTTTCTCTAAAGCATTTAATATACCAAAAGAAAAATTCGCTTCGGTTGGATTACCAAGAAATGATGAATTATTTAAGGTTGACAAAAAAGAAATTAGTGAAATAAGAAATAAATTAAATATACCCCAAAATAAGAAAGTTATTTTATATGCACCAACTTTTAGAGAATATAATAGAGATAAGAATGGATGTATAATAGCACCACCAATTAATGTAGATAAATGGAAAGAAAAATTATCGGATGAGTATATCATTTTATTTAGAGCACATTATGAAATTAATAGCATATTAGGAATTAAGAATGATGAATTTATACGCAATGTATCTGATTATCCGAATTTAAATGAATTAATGAAAATATCAGATATATTAATTTCTGATTATTCAAGCATAATGATTGATTATTCAATATTAAAAAGACCAATATATAGTTTTGCATATGATTTAGAAACATATCTTGAAAAAAGAGGATTGTATTTTGATATTTCAAAAGAATTACCGAATGGAATATGTAAAACAGAAGATGAATTATTAGAAAAAATACTTGATTGTAATTTCGAAGAACAAAAAGAAAAAACGTGGAATTTTTCTAAAAAATATGTACAAAATGATGGAAATGCGAGAAAATATATAGATAATATTATAAAATAAGGAGCGACGAAATAATTGTATAATAATTTTTTACCAGTAATTTGTAAAATAGAAAATGGAATAATATATAATGTAGTTGATATTTTATTGAGCAAATTTAATGAAATTAAAAAGGTTTTACTTGTTTCAGATGATTATATATATAAAACTTATGGAAATATAGTACATAAAAAACTTGATGAAAATAATATAGAAAGTAAATTAATATTGATACAAAATTCTGATTTTACAGTTGCCCAATCTATAGGTGAACAAGCATTAGAATTAGATGTAGATTCAATTATAGGAATTGGTGGTGGCAAAGTACAAGATGTATGCAAATTTGCAAGTTTTGTAAGCAAAAAAAATTTATTTAGTGTTCCAACTACATTGGCAAATGATGGCTTGTGTTCACCAATAGCAGTTTTAAAAATGAAAAATGGATTTACTAAAAGTATAGGAACAAAATTACCATTAGCATTATTTATAGATATTGATATAATTAAAGATGCACCAATTGAATTAATAAAAGCGGGAATTGGAGATATTTTATCTAACTATACAGCTATTTATGATTGGAAAATTGCAGAAAAAAACAAGAAAGAAGATGTTAATGATTTTGCTATTGAAATTTCAGATATTGCATTTAATGTAATAAATAATATATCAATTTGTAATATTAAAGATGATGTGTTTTTAAAACAACTTGCTGAAGCAATAGTGCTAAGTGGTATTGCAATGCATATTGCAGGGACAAGTAGACCTTGTTCAGGTTCAGAGCATTTGTTTAGTCATACAATAGATAGACTTTATAAGAAAAATAATTTACATGGCTTACAGGTTGCTTTAGGTTCGGTAGTAGCAGCATATTTACAAAATAGAGATTACAAAGTTTTAATAAATCTATTAAAAAAATATGAAATTAATATTAAGCCATCTAAATTAGGATTATCATATGATGAATATATAAATTGTTGGAAGAATGCAAAAGAAAGTAGAAAAGATAGATATACAATTCTAAATGAAATCAATGAAGACACATTGTTAAAAAAAATAAAAGATATATATATAATAATTGAGGAGGAATTTAAATGAAAGCAATAATATTAGCGGCAGGTTTTGGAAGTAGATTAAGACCACTTACAGATGAATTACCCAAATGTATGGTAGAAGTAAATAATGTTAAGATCATAGAAAAACAAATTTCTAATTTATTAAAGAATAAAATAAAATTAGAAGATATAGTCATTGTAGTGGGATATAAACATGAAAAAATAGAGAAATATTTAAATGAAGTGTATAAAGGTGTAAATATAATTGTAAATAAAGATTATGATAAAACAAATAATATGTATTCACTATATCTAACAAAAGATTATGTAAAAGATGAAAACTTTTTATTAATGAATGCAGATGTATACTATCAAGAAGAAATTATAAATGAATTATTAAAGTGTAAATATGAAAATATGATAGTATGTGATGATGGCAGATATATTGAAGAATCAATGAAAATAGTAGAAGAAAATAATAAAATTACAAAAATAAGTAAACAAATAACTAAACAAGAAGCTTATGGTGTTTCAATAGATGTATATAAATTTTCTAAGTTAGCTGGTACAGAATTATTTGAAATAGTAAATAACATTATTAATAAAGAGAAAAATTTAAATTCATGGACAGAAGTTGCAATAGACATTTTACTAAAAAAAGTAGAATTTCATTCATTAGATATGAAATATAAATGGGTAGAAATAGATAATCATGATGATTTAAAATATGCAGAAGAGATATTTTAGGGAGACTAACTATTAAAAGTCAAGACCTTTTGTAAAAAAATATAAAATTGGAAAAAATCCCATGCCAAAAAGGC
>CANRED010000034.1 GCA_947629555.1 uncultured Clostridia bacterium
AATTTATTGATATAAAAGTGAATTTATATTATCATATTATTTTTTTGTTTGCAAGTGTGCCTTCGGAGCATGGAACGACGCCCCGGTCTGTTCCCTACAATGTGTGGGTCGCTTGACTTAAGCGACCCACACATAATGAAAATATATTTTAATTTCTTTGTTTTACTGCCTCGTATATTACAATTCCTGCTGATACAGATGCATTTAACGAGGTTATCTTCCCTTTCATTGGTATTTTTACCAATATATCACAATTTTCTTTTACAAGTTTACTTATTCCAAAACCTTCGCTACCAATTACTAAGCATATTGCCCCTTTTAAATCTTGATTATAGTATTCTGTTTTTGTTTGCATATCTGTACCTATTACCCAAAGTCCTTGCTCTTTTAAGTATTTAATTGTTTCGTTTAAATTATTTACTCTTGCAATTTTTACATGTTCTACTGCACCTGCAGAAGTTTTGCTTACTGTTGCATTAACACTTGCCGCTCTTCTTTTTGGTATAATTATCCCATGCACTCCTGCTGTTTCAGCAGTTCTAATTATTGAACCTAAATTATGTGGATCTTCTATTCCATCTAACATTACTATAAATGGATCTTCTTTTTTCTCTTTTGCTAAATTTAGTATATCATCAACATCGCAATAATTAAATGGTGGTACTATTGCTATAACTCCTTGATGATTTTTAGTTTCAGACATTATATCTAATTTAGATTTCTCTGTTTCTACTATAACTATTCTTCTTTCTTTTGCTATTGCAATTATCTTATTTATTGAGCCATGTTTTTCACCTTTTTGTATTAAGATTTTATTTATATCTCTATCTGAAGAAAGTAGTTCTAAAATAGAATTTCTACCTTCAACAATATCTTCATAAGACTTATGCTCTTTTTCTGGTTTTTGGTCATTATTCTTTTTGAATGGCTTTTTATTCATTATTCTCTCCTTTTTTAAATATGTCAATTTTTATTTAGTAAAGAAATAAATTAAATATTTTTTGCGAGTTCGACCCTGAGCCATTTTGTCTGTAGCTATGGTAGAGTGTGTATCTACCATATGAATTAAAATATATCTCAAACGCCTTGGAGAACGGAACAAAAAATATTTATATTTATTTCTTTAATTTAAATTACATTATTTATTGTATCCAGGTTTTTCTAACAATATAAACATATTTCTTTTATATTCTTCTACTCCTGGTTGATTAAATGGATTTACACCTAATATATTTCCAGAAATTGCACAAGCCTTTTCAAAGAAGTATATTAATTCTCCTATTGTAGTTTCATTTAGGCTATCCATTGTTATCATTATGTTTGGAACTCCACCAGATACGTGCGCTTGTATTGTACCTTCCATTGCTTTTTTATTTACATAGTCTAAAGTTTTTCCAGCTAAATAATTTAATCCGTCTAGGTTATCTTCATCTGGTTTTATTGTCATATCTGTTGCTGGATTTTCTATATTTAACACTGTTTCAAATAAACATCTTCTTCCATCTTGTATATATTGACCTAATGAATGCAAATCTGTTGTAAATTCAACACCTGCTGGGAATATTCCTTTTTTGTCTTTTCCCTCGCTTTCTCCGTATAGTTGCTTCCACCATTCTATCATATAATGCATTTTTGGTTCATAACTTACTAATATTTCTGTGTTTTTTTCCCTGTTGTATAATATATTTCTTGCTACAGCATATTTATAACATTCATTATACTTTACTGAATCATCTATATATTTTTCTTGTGCATTTTTTGCACCTTGCATTAATTTATCTATATCTATTCCTGCAACTGCTATTGGAAGTAAACCTACTGCTGTTAATACAGAATATCTACCACCAATATTATCTGGTATTACAAATGTTTCATACTCTTCTTCATTAGATAATTTTTTCAATGCTCCTTTTTCTTTATCTGTTGTTACATATATTCTTTTTCTTGCTTCTTCTACGCCATATTTGGTTTCTAATAATTCTCTAAAAATTCTAAATGCAATAGCTGGTTCCGTAGTTGTTCCAGATTTTGATATTACATTTATAGATATATCTTTATCTCCAATATATTCTATCATTTCGTTTATATAATTAGGGCTCATATTGTTTCCAACATATAATATTTGAGGCGTTTTTCTTTTTTCTTTTGAACACATATTATTAAAAGTATTTGTAAGAGATTCTATAACTGCTCTAGCTCCTAAATATGAACCACCTATTCCTATACTGACAAAGACTTCTGAATCATTTTTTATTTTTTCTGCTGCTTTTTTTATTCTTGCAAATTCTTCTTTATCATAATTTGTTGGAAGCTCTATCCAACCTAAAAATTCGTTTTCATCATTTGCTTTACTATGTATTTCGTTATGTATATTTTTTACTTGTTCTGCATATTTTAATATTTCTTCTTCCTTAATTCCAGTATTCTCTAAGCTTAATTTTAACATAATAATACCTTCTTTCTTTTTTGTTTGGACTTATTATATATTATTAAAAATTTTTTATCAATAATTTCATGTAATGTATTTTATTTTTTTATGCATTTATAATATGTGCGGGTCGTCGAGGACGCCGACCCCTACATCAAAATTTGCGCAAGCAAATTTTGTACTATTCATTATTAACTATTCACTATTCACTAAGAAATGGGTCGCATAACATGCGACCCCTACAGGTTGGGTATTCCTTCGAAGTGGCGGAACGACGCCCCGGTCTGTTCCCTACAATTTGCAATAAAATTTTCTAATGTATAAATTTACTAGTATTTGATTAAACTAATTTTCAGGAGAGTTGTATTTATGAATCAAATTTTGTTTTCTAAATTTAACCAAGAGATTGAAAAGCAAGAAAATAGAAAAAAAAGAAATTTGCTTATTGTTTTTAAATATCAATTTGCTATATCTATTTTAGTTATTATTGCTTGTGTTGGATATTATTCTTATAACTTATATTCTACTAGGCAAAAAGAAAATCTTTCTAAACAATTATTATCTAATTTTAATATTAACTTACTTTATTCAGATACATCCGGATATGCAACAAGTGCTGTTGAAGTTGAAGAAAGCAATAATAGCTCTTTTATTATTGGATTAATTGAAATTAAGAAATTAAAGATAATATATCCTATTCTTTCTGACGTTAGTGACGATTTATTAAAAATTGCAACTTGTCGTTTTTATGGACCTTTGCCAAATGAAGTAGGTAATTTATGTATTGCTGCACATAACTATAATGACTACAGATTTTTTAGTAGAATTAATCAATTAGAAATAGGAGATTCTATAAATATCTACGATGCTTTAGGCAATGTATTAGAATATCACGTTACTGATAAATACATTATTTCTGCCACTGATTCAAATTGTACAAATCAAGATACAAATGGCGAGAAACAAATAACACTTCTCACCTGCAATAATATGACCGGTTATAGATTAGTTGTTAAAGCTAGTGCTGTTAGTTAAATTATTTTTATTATTTCTTCTAAATTTTTTCCAGCTACCTTTGGAATATTAACTATTTCAAAGGTAGAAATTTTATCTCCAAATTGTATTTGAACTTTATCTCCTACTTTTACCTCATAGCTTGGTTTTACAATTTTACCATTTACCATTACTCTTCCTGCATCAGCTATTTCATTTGCTACTGTCCTTCTTTTTATTACTCTACTTATTTTTAAAAATTTATCTAATCTCATTTTTATTCTCCTTTTTAAGTATGCCTTTGTAGTGCGGGTCGATGTGGGCATCGACCCCTACATTAATATTAAAATGGCGGGCTTTGGAAAAGTCCGCCATTTTAATATTTTTTCTTTAGAAACTTAATCCATATAATTGCATTAAATAACTATTTATATCAAATGCTGCTTGTCTTTCTGGTGTGCCATAGTCTATTCCAAATGTATCTACTGACATTTTTGTTATTGTTGGATTTTTTACTGTTTCTTCTGTTGTTTCCTCTGAATTTTCCCCTTCAGCAGTTGTATCTTCTTCCTCTTTTTCTTGTATTGATTCTACTTTTGATATTGCATCAACTACTTCCATTCCTTCAATTACCTTTCCAAATGCTGCATAATATCCATTTACATTTGTGTTATTATCTGTCATGATAAAAAATTGTGAAAATGCTGAATTATATCCTTCTTCTGTTAAACCTAAATTACTATAATCTGATCTTGCCATTGATATAACTCCTCTGTCATGTCTTAAAGTATTCTTTTCATATCCATTTTCGGCAAATTCACCTTTAATTGTTTGTTCTACAGTTCCGCTTCCTGTACCTTCTTTATCTCCACCTTGTATCATAAATCCTTCTACTGCTCTATGGAAAGTTAATCCATCATAATATCCTTCTTGTATTAAATTAATAAAATTGGCTACTGTATTAGGTGCATATTCTGGGTATAACTCTATTTTTACTGTTCCAAAATTTTCTACTTCCATTGTTACTATTGGATTTTGTATTACTTTAGTTGCATGTACTACATTACTTGCAATAACATATCCTATTAAAACTATAATTAACATAATTAAAATTATTAAACCTATGTTTTTTTTCATAAAAATTCTCTCCTTTGTATATTTTTGCAATGTATATATTATACACTATAACATTAAATTGTCAAATATAAATTGCTCCTGCATTCTCTTTAAAGCTTGCTTTATTGTTCTTGCTCTTACTTCTCCAATTCCGTCAACATCATCTAGTTTTTCTATGTCTGCAAGTAAAATATGTTGAAAAGATTTGAAAGATTTTACTAAATTATTTACTATATTTCCTGGCATTCTTGGTATTTTATTTAATATTCTATATCCTTTTGGATATACTGCAACCTCTTCATAATTGTCAAATATTTCATAACCTAGTAATTTTGCAATTGTAGATGTATCAGGAACATCATCTTTATATGTAGTTGCAATACATTCCATTACTTTTTCTGGTATACGTTTTTTACCTGGTGCAATATAGTCTTTTATTATTAATAGCTCTTCTTGTTCTAGTCCTCCAATAAGCTCTTCTAATTGCATTTTTATAAGTAATCCATCTATTCCTAACTCATATATAAATCTTTTTATTTGATCTGCAATTTTCATAACCATTTCTGTTCTTTGGATACATGTAATAACATTATCTAGTGTTACAATATCATTAAATTCATATTCATTTAGCATTCCTAACTTTGTATCTAATACTTTTTTGTATTTTTCTAATGTTTGTAAAGCTTGGTTTGCTTCTGTTATTATTTTAGATGTTTCCTCTATAGTATATCTGAAATTACCTTTAAATACAGTAATTATATTTCTTCTTTGAGATATACTAATAACAATTTCTCCTGTTTGTTTTGATGTACGCTCTGCAGTTCTATGTCTTGTTCCTGTTTCTTGTGTTGGAATACTAGAAGAAGGTATTATTTGTGCATTTGCATATAATATTTTCTTTAAATCTTTACTTAAAACTATAGCACCATCCATTTTTGCAAGTTCATACAATTTTGATGCATTATATTCTTCATTAATATAAAACCCACCATCTACTATATCTAGTACTTCTTTTGAATCTCCAATTACTATTAATGCACCTGTTTTGGATTTTAAAATGTTATCTAAACCTTTTCTTAAGTCAGTTCCCGGTGCAATTAGCTTTAATATTTCTATTAAAGTATCTTCTTTTTTTATATTTTCTGCCACCAGTTTTCCCTACTTTCATTCTCCTTAAAATTATTTTAATCCTAAGTACTTCATTGCTTCTGTAACATTTTTCACACCTATTATATCTAATTTAAAGCTATCTTTCAATAGTTTTTTATTACTTTCTGGGATTATACATGTTTTAAATCCTAACTTTTCTGCTTCTTTTAATCTTTTTTCTATCATATTTACAGCTCTTACTTCTCCTGTTAGGCCAACTTCTCCTATTGCAACAACTTCTTTAGGTATGCTAACATTTTTAAAACTAGATGCAGTTGCAAGTACAATTCCCAAATCCAATGCAGGCTCATTTACTTTAATACCTCCAACTAAATTTAAGTATACATCTTGGTTCCCTAACATTAATCCGCTTCTCTTCTCTAATACAGCAACTAAAAGTGTTAATCTATTATAATCTATTCCATTTGCGTTTCTTCTTGGTATTCCAAAAACACTTTGTGAAGTAAGTGCTTGTAGTTCTATAAGTAGTGGTCTTGTTCCCTCCATACTTGCAACTACAATAGAGCCAGATATATTTTCTTCTCGTTCTGATATTAGTATAGAAGATGGATTTTGTATTTCTACCATTCCTTCGTTTTGCATTTCAAACATACCGATTTCATTAGTAGATCCAAACCTATTTTTTACCCCTCTTAATATACGATATGAAAAATACCTTTCTCCTTCTAAGTAAAGAACAGTATCTACCATGTGTTCTAGTACTCTTGGTCCTGCTATATTTCCGTCCTTTGTAACATGTCCTATTATAATGGTTGTAATATATGCCATTTTACATATTTTCATTATTCTTGCTGTTATTTCTCTTACTTGGCTAACGCTTCCTGCTGCTGATGTAATTTCTTCAGAATACATAGTTTGAATTGAATCTATTATAACTAACTTAGGATTTATAGTATTTATTGCATTTTCTATAACATCTATATTGGTTTCCCCTAAAAATAATATGTTGTCATTGTTTATTCCTAATCTATCTGCTCTAATTTTTATTTGCTCAGCAGACTCTTCACCTGATATGTATAATACTTTTCCATCTGTTTTTAGTTTATCACATATTTGTAGTATTAATGTAGATTTTCCAATTCCCGGCTCTCCTCCTAATAAAACCAAAGAGCCAACAACAAAACCTCCTCCAAGAACTCTATCTAGTTCTTCAAAATTTGTTTTCATTCTTGTAGTTTCTTTTTTTGCTACATCTTTTAAAAGAGTTGGCGTAACATTTCTAACAGGCATAACTTTTGAATCTGTACTTTTTACAACTTTTTCTTCTACAAACGTGCTCCAAGCTCCACAACCGAGGACATTTTCCTAACCACTTTGCAGATTCATAACCACATTCATTACATACAAATACAGTTTTTATTTTTGCCATATTTCCTCCTTGTACACATTATATTTGCAACACTAGAATATTCCTACTATATTTCCAAATTCATCTACATCTATCTTTTCTGAGGCAGGAACTTTTGGTAATCCTGGCATTGTAAATATACTTCCTGTTAATACTACAATAAATCCTGCTCCTGTTTTTAATATTATATCTTTTACATGAATTTTAAAAGGCTCTTTACATTCTAAATTTTTAGGATCATCTGAGAAAGAATATTGAGTTTTTGCTATACATACTGGTAAATTACTATATCCTAAAGACTCTATTCTTTTTATTTGTTGCATAACTTCGTCTGTATATTCTACACCTTCTGCTCCATAAATCTTTGTTGCTATTTTTTCTATTTTTTCTTGTATACTATCTTCTAAATCATAAGTATATTTGAAATTGTTTGGTTTTTCGCATAAATCTACCACTTTTTCTGCTAAATCTTTTGCTCCAATTCCGCCTTTTCCCCATGCTTCTACTAAACTTAAATTTACACCTTGTTCTTTTAATTTATTTTGTAAAAATTCTATTTCTTTTTCGGTATCTTGATTAAATTTATTTATTGCAACTATTACATTTAATCCAAACTTATTTTTAATGTTATCTATATGTTTTAATAAATTGTGTACTCCTCTTTCTAAGTATTCTAATCCCTCATTAGATATTTCTGATATTTCCATTCCGCCATGATATTTTAATGCCTTTATTGTAGCAACACAAACTACAGCATCTGGTTTTTTTGGTAAGTTTCTAGATTTGATATCTAAAAATTTTTCCGCACCTAAATCTGCACCGAATCCCGCTTCTGTAATTGTATAGTCAGATAATTTCATTGCAAGTTTTGTTGCAATTACACTATTACATCCATGTGCTATATTTGCAAATGGTCCACCATGTACTATTGCAGGTGTTCCTTCTAGGGTTTGTACTATATTAGGGTTAAATGCATCTTTTAATAATGCTGTCATTGCTCCTTCTGCCTTTAAGTCTTTTGCTCTTATTGGTTCATTTTTATCGTTATATCCAATTATTATATTTCCAATTCTTGTTCTTAAATCATTTAAATCTGTTGCCAAACAGAATATAGCCATTATTTCAGATGCAACTGTTATATCAAATCCATCTTCTCTTGGTACTAAATTATTTTCTCCAGATAATCCTATTTGAATTTTCCTTAATGCTCTATCATTTAAATCAACACATCTCTTCCATATAACTTCTTTAAAACCTAATTCGTTTCCAAAGAAAATATGATTATCTATTAAAGCAGATAATAGGTTGTTTGCAGATGTTATTGCATGTATATCTCCTGTAAAATGTAAGTTTATTTCTTCCATTGGAGCAATTTGAGCATATCCTCCACCTGTTGCTCCTCCTTTTATACCAAATACTGGTCCTAAAGATGGCTCTCTTAAAGCAAGCATAGATTTTTTACCTATTACAGATAATCCATCTGCTAATCCTATTGATATTGTCGTTTTTCCTTCTCCTAATGGTGTTGGATTAATTGATGTAACTAATATTAATTTTCCATTTTCTTTATTCTCCAATTTTTTTAGTATATTATTTGATATTTTTGCTTTATATTTTCCATATTGCTCTACATATTCTTCTTCTATACCTACTTTTTTTGCTATCTCTGATATATTTTTTAATTTTACACTTCTTGCTATTTCTATATCTTCCATATCTTTTATCTCCTTTATTTTATAATATTATTCCTGCTATAATACCAATTAATGCTCCTACAAATACTTGAACTGGTGTATGACCTAAAACTTCTACTAATCTTTCTTGCACTTGTACACCTGTTAAACCAGGTGTTGATATAATTTTATTTAATAACTTTGCTTGCTTTCCAGCAGCACGTCTTACACCACAAGCATCATACATTACAACAAATGCAAATATTAAAGATAATGCAAATATTGAGCTTGAAAATCCATATTCTTTTCCTATTAGCACTGCTAAAGAACATACTACTGCAGAATGTGAACTAGGCATTCCGCCTGCACCTAAAATTCTTTTAAAATCAAATTTTTTCTCTTTTACAAGGTCCCATATTACTTTAAATAACTGTATAAAAAACCAAAGTAAAACAGGTATGTATAAATATTTATTTGTAAAAATTTCACCAATAACTTTCATAAGTAAATTCCTCGTATAATATATTTACAATCAATTTTATAATTTTAATTTACATTAAATAAATGATTGCATAAGAAAAATTTA
>CANRED010000035.1 GCA_947629555.1 uncultured Clostridia bacterium
TTTAAATATAAAGCTGGGCGAAATCCAGTGCTGTCAGCAGTATACGGATAGGTGTTGGAACGGAGAGAAGCTGGATATTTATTGGCATTGTTACTGTAACCACCTCCTCGACTAACTCGAGTGTAAGTGAGGTCAGCTTCCATTGTCCATTCATCTACATTTCCTGCCATATCATAGATATTTTTTACTTTATTTTTACTACTGTCCATGTCTGTTCCTGTAGGTTTCGGACTACTAATTCCACTCTCACTATACCATCCCATTCCTGTACTATCTATTATATAGTATTTTTTATTTTCATCTGCAATTACTGCATTTGGATTTTTTACATCACTCATCCATCTCATTACTGCATCCCATTGCACTCCATAGCATAAGGTACTTTTCACACTGTTTAGATTATAACCTTGTTGGTTGGCAAATCCTCTTGCTAATGCCACTGCTCCCCCTGTTTCATTCTCCATACTATTTCCCCATTTTATATTATTGTACACTGCTGCTCCTTTTTTACATACTACTTTTGTTGTTGGTGACCATTCTTTAGTAGATTCACTATAAGTTCCTTCCTCAGCTCCTGCTTCATATCTTCCTATATAAAATCCTTCATTATCTTTTACACTTTTATACATTTCTTGAACTTCTTTCTCTGTTCCTGTTGCTCCGTCATCTACTTTAATTCCGTCTCCTTTTGGCTCAGAATATTCTCCGTCTGTAAGTTCATCTAATTCAAAGTTACCTGATTGTGGACTTCCGTTATAATATCCAGCTTCTCTCTTAAACTCATTAAAATTTTTCACTGGCACCCACACAAATTGATTTCCATCTTTATCCTCTATTACTAGTCCTTCATCTACTGCATTTTCTGTTGGTCCACCTTTTTCATTTCCCCATTTTGCCAATCCTTCATCTACTGGCTTAAATCCTTCTGGGATTATTGGGTTGGTACTTGTTCCTTTATTTCCATCAATTGTACTAGATACAGTGAACAATCCTGTTTCTGGGGCTGGCTTTCCTGGTTTCTCTACTGGTGGGTCTTCTTTTCCAAAGTTTATTGTTCTACTTCCTATTGTTATTTCTCCTGTTTCTTTTATTGTTGCTTTTTCTTCTGCTGTTATTAAGTTTCTTTCTTCTAAACTATCTAATAATTCATCTAATGTTTGAGCCGTTCCTTCTGTTGTTTTATTGTCTATTTCTTGATTTATTTTCCATAAGCTACATTCTTCTTCTACACTTGCTCCTCTTGTTTCTACTTTTGCTTTATTTGCTTGTGTTAAGATTCCATTTTCTCCTGTTAGTGTTGCTATACTCACTGTTGCTAGTATTAGCAATACTATTATCATAATCACTAGTGCAATTAATGTTATTCCTTTGTTTCTTCTCATTTTTCTTCCTCTCCTTCTTTTGTTATTAATTTTATGTAATGTTTATTATACATATTTACTATATTTATACCACAACTAATTTAAATCTTGCAATAGTTTTTGACAAAAAATAAAAATTCACATTGAACTTATTTTTAAATTCAATGCAAAATTTTTCTAATTTTTCAATTTTAAAACTACTTCCGCAAAATATTTAAATTTATTTTTTATATGCTTTTAAAATATTTTATATATGAATTTATATTTCCAATATCATAAGAAAATCCATTAATAATAATTCCCATAACCTTTTCTTTTTTGATTGTTCTTTCAAATGCATCCATTAATTGATATTCTTGAGAATCTTTCAACGGTTGATTTATAATTATATCTAATTCATCAAAAAAAGTTTTTGTTAAAATAAATTCTCCAAAATTTCCATAAAACTTTTTATCTACAAGTAAATTTTTTTTAGCATATTCTATACTAGGTTTTTCTACTACTGTATCTAAAAGCAATTGTGTTTTTTCTTTATTTACCCAAGTTCCATAAATAGTCCCATAATTTTTCAATTCCTCCTCTGTTAATTCCTGCAAAGCTATTATATTGTTTTCATTTTTATCATAAAAATTTAATAGTTGTTCAACACACGTTAAATTTTCTTTGCTTTTATATAATGTATCTCCCAAAAGCATAATACATGGATCACTTTTAATATAATCTTTTGCTAAAAAAACAGCATGTCCAAATCCTAATTGTTTTTCTTGAATTATATATTTTACTTTTTTTCCTATTTCATTAACCTTTTTATCATATAATAAATCCTCAGAACTCATTTTATTACAAATTTTTTCATCACATTTCTCAAACAAATTATTATATAATACAACATCATTTTTTCCTATAATTAAATATATTTCTTCTATGCCAGATTGATCTAGTTCTTCTAAGAGTTTTAAAATTAATGGTTTAACTCTTCCATCAGAATCTATTATTGGCAAAAATGATTTTTTAGTAACTTTATTCATTGGATAAATTCTTGTTGCTAATCCTGCAACTGGAATAATTGCTTTTTTTATTTTATGCACTGTTTATTCCTTCCTTATTATTTTAATTTATATACTTCATATCTACCATATACAAACACCATGTCATATACATCATATTTACTTAAATATTCATAAAAATTATCTTCAATCTCTGTATAACGTGTTTTGCATAAAACAATTATTTTAGGTTTCTTTTCTTTGATTTCTTGCATTGTTTCATCTAAAATTTTATTATCCACTCTTATAATTGGAATCTGATAAATATACTTGCAATTAGAAATTCTTTCTGCCATTAAATATAGATTACATTCATTTCCTAATACCAACATATCATCATCTTTAGTTGTATTTTCTTTAATATAATTTGTTACTGGACTTTGTCTGTATTCAAATTGTTTTCCTGCTACTAATATCATGTTTTTTCGATAAATAGACACTTCTTCACTAATAAAAAGAAATGAATAAATTACAAATATGATTGTTGTTAAAAAAATTTTAAAATAGTTTTTTCTCACATATAAAACATCCAAGAAATCGGTTAATAGTAAAGAAATTGGTATAATATAAGTTGGAATTAACACCATTCCATAATGATAAAAATCATTACAAGGCATAATAATTATTAACATAGTTATAATTAAATATATAAAAGCTGTTGATGTTAGTGTTTTTCCATTTTTTTGGCATATTATCCTTATTAACATATCTACTACACAAGCAATTATTGACACATAGAAAGTTTTAGTTACAAATATTGGTATAACACTATCTGAAAATCCGTTTTTTACAGATGAATATTTATAATTAAAAAATATATATTGTTTTATAAAATCTACAAAATTTCCTTGTATTATCAAAACAATAATTGTAGGTAATAGTATTATTAATATTCCTATTAATAAATATAAAATAGCCATTTTTATATCTTTTATCTTTTTATCTCTTATCATTTTAATAAAAATTGATAAACCAAATACTATCCATACTGATATTAAATTTAGTTTTATTAGTAAAACCATACTCATACAAACGCCAATAATTACATATTGTTTTTTTCCTAATTCTTTAATTCCTAACAAATATCTAGCCATATAGTACAAAGAAATTGCAATAAAAGGCAATGCATATTCTTCTGGATAATTTCCATTTATGAAAAATCTTGAAAATGGCATGATTGCAATTACAATTGTTAAAAGAGAAATCAGCTTATTTTTACATATTAAATTAGCCGTTTTAAATAAAAATGCTAAAGTAATTATCATACATAATAATTCAATAAGCCAAAGTCCAATATAATTATTTAAAGGTATTGATACACCAATATATTCAATTAAATGAAAAACAGGTCCTTTATGATCAAAAACATCTGTATATACTGTTTTTCCTCTATGTAATAATTCAGATATATAAATATATACATCTGAATCTGTAGATGGAATTTTATTTGAAATTGGACTTAATTCACTCTGCACACAAATTCCAATTGATAAGACTATTAATATTAAAAATATCAATATTTTTTTTATTATATTAAAAATTTTTTTCATTTTATTATTCCTTATTATAATTAATTTCATGATATTCTTTTTCTGTATTTACTTTCCAAATGTTTTCTTTTGTATTTTTTTGATTTAAAATATTATTAGCAGTTTCTATCCCTGTGAGCATTGAATGATCCATATTATTATATCTATGTTGACCATTTCTTCCTATACAATATAAATTTTCTATGCTATCTAAATACTGTTTTATATCATCAATTCTTTCATACGTTCCAAAATATGATGGGTATGCCTTTTTTATTTTTACACTTTTAAATTTTTGCACACTATCTTTTTCAATAATACCTATTTTTATTGCTTCTTGTTCTGCAAATTTAGCCATCTCTTCTTCACTTTTACTCCATAGCATATCATTTTCTGAAACAAAATATTCTAAACTGATTAAACATTTCTCATTAATTTCCGCTCTTTCTTTGAACAAATAAGGAGACCAATTATTAAATATTTGCATTCTCCCTAATTCAACACTATCATCTTGAATATAAATCCAATCATCTGGAATTATATTTCCAATTGTTTTTATATTGGTTTTATTTTGCAATTTTAGTTTATCAACCAATAAATATACAACAATAAAATCTCTATATGGTAAATTAACAGCCATTTGATAAATAGTATTATTTACATTTTCTTTACCCAATGCTACAAATAAATCCTTAATTGGCATAGAAGAAATTAATATATCCATATTAGCATAAAATATTTGATTATTACGTACATCTGAATACTGGAGGCTTTCTAATTTGTTACCTTTTTTATATATTTTTTTGACTTTTGAATTTAATATTATTTTTCCACCCATTTTTTCAATTTCTTCTGCCATAGTTTGCCACATCTGCCCAGCTCCTAATTTGGGATACAAAAATTCTTCAATTAATGATGTTTGAATTTTTTCTTTATTTTTATTTTTCGTTTTCTTGTTCCAAATATCTTTCAAAATTTCTATAATCGAAATTCCTTTTACTCGTTGTTCTCCCCATTCTGCTGAAATTTCTGAAGGGTGAACTCCCCATACTTTTCTTGTATAATTTTTAAAAAAAGTTTCATATAATTCAGTACCAAATCTATTTATATAGAAATTTTCTAAAGATGTTTCTTTTTTCTTAAAAATACAGGCTTTTATATATGTAATACCAATTTTTAATATTTTTCGTATTCCTAAATTTTTAATAGTATTCATATTTAATTTTACAGGATAATCGAAAAATTTATTATTATAATAAATTCTTGTTAATCTATCTTTTATTAACATAGATTTTTCATCTTTTTCTGGATCAGAACCAAATTTAGGTAATTTTCTATTTCTGTTTAATACAATGTCATCATATGCGGGCATTGATTGAATTGGCAATAATTCTTTCCATATTTCATTTACTTCTTTATTTTTACTAAAAAATCTATGTATTCCCGTATCTACTAAATATTTTTCTCCAAATGAAACTGTCTTAGAAATACCTCCAACTTGGTTTTCTGCTTCCAAAATAATTATTTCATAATCTTTATTGTTATTTTTTAAAATTTTATAAGCTGTTGTTAATCCTGCTGGTCCAGCTCCTATTATTATTATATTTTTTTTCAATTTTAATCTTATTCCTTCCTATTTTTTATAACAATTCACTTTGTATATTATATATAGAATTAAATATTTTAAATAACATAACAATCATATTTCCTTTGTTAGTCATTTTATATTCATTTTCTGATGTTTCAACTACTGTACCTATTGCTATTTGTTCATCAAATCTTTTTTCAAAAGCTCTATGGTTTTCTACATATTTATCTATAAACAATTTTTTTGTTTCTTCAAGTGTAATTGTTTGATTATTACTAATAGATATTTGATTTAGTAGAAAAACAGAAAATGACCTATCTATGGTTGTTGCAATCATTCCAAATGCTAATAAATGTACTAATAAAAATATGAGTATCGAAATTATTATATCTTTAAAATCAATATCTACTATTTTATATTTTTTTATATATAAAAGAAAAAATATTAAACAAATTGCAGTAATTATAATACAACTGAAACCTTTATATGTATAAATTGGAAATAACTTTTTAATAATTGGAAATCTAAGTAACATAAAAAGCAATAAAGAAAATGCAATAAAAATTTCTATCATAAAAATAATTTTCTTTTTAATATTATTAATTTTCATTTTTACTAATATTCCTTTCTTTGAAGACACAAATTTTGACTAATAATTTCCATACATTAGATATTATTCAATCTTGCTTCTTTATTTTATATCTACTTCAAAAGCTTCCATTTTTAATGTATTATTTAAATATTCAACTAATAATTTTTGTGATTTTTTATCTTTTGCAAGTATTTGTATACTACCATCTCCACCAGATCCTATTCCTTTTCCTCCATATGATAAAGATTTTATATATTTATCTGTTAATGTTTTATGTAATAATGGTGCTTTAAACTCGCTACATACTATACTCATTTTGTCAATCAATAATTGTGCTTCATTTAATACCTTTCCTAAAGCTACTTTATTTCCATTTTCAATATATTTTTTTGCTTTTTCTACAAGAATTTCATTCTTATCTCCCATCATTTCATAAACTACTTTTTGTTTTTCATCTTTCATAAATGGAAAACAAGCATTTAATTCTTTCATAATTTTTTTTGTGTCTTTTTTACCTTTTAGATCTGCTATTACAAAATTCAATTCCTCTTTTACTTTTATTTCAGTTGTAGATGTTGTGTTTTCATAAAAGTCAATTTTTACAAGCGAATTTCCTAATGCACACACTTGATCTAATCTGCCACATTGTGACAAAGCAATATGTTCTCCTTCATAGGCAATCTCTTTTATCTCTTCTACTGATAATTTTAAATTATATAATTCATTATATGCTTTTGCCATCAATACACAAATTGCTGCACTTGATGATAATCCTTTTTTTATTGGTAAATCCATTTTAGTTATTTTTACTGTTATTCCACTTATATCTTCATAATTTTCCATTATATAACAAATAGTTCCCGCTAAATATGAGCAAAAACTCCCACTTCTTGCTTCTTTTAATAATTCTTCTTTATCTTTTTTCCATTCATAATGTTTTTCATTCATTTCAAATTTTACATTTTCACTTTTATGTACTTTTGCATAAATTCCTTTATTTATTCCACAAGCAATTGCCATACCTGGTTTTAATTCTTTATTTATAGATAGATAAGGACTTTTTAAATCAGATAATCCACCTAATAAAGAAAGTCTCCCAGATACAAATAATTCTATTTCGTGCATTATATTTTACCTCATTTTTTATTTTAATTACTTTTTTAAAGTCCTAGAAATAAATTTCTAGGACGCATTAAAAAAAATTATTTCGTAAATTAATTCATAGATTTAGCTCCCCAAGGTGAACCACTAGCTGTTCCATGATAAGTTATATGTGGAAGGTTATAAAAAGCATAGTGTCCAATATTTTCAACAGTATCTGGAACTTCTAAATCCAATAATGTACATCCATAAAAAGCATAGTCATATATAGAAGTTACTGAATTTGGTATATTTACACTTTGTAATGCTGTACAATAACCAAAAGTACTGTATCCTATAGATGTTACTGAATTTGGAATATTTATACTTTGTAATGCTGTACAGTCAACAAAAGTATCTTCTCCTATATCACTAATATTATTAGGTAAAATTACAGTTTGTAAATTAGAACATCCGTTGAAAAGTATGATATAATGTTTTTACTTTTTCTGGTATAGCAGGTGCATAAGTTATTTGATTATTATCTCCTTGAAATAAAATTGATAATTTAGTAACAGTATACCATTTTCCTCCCTTTTTTATATATTGTGGTACTGTTCCTTGTATTTTTCCATCTATTAATGTTCCTATATACCCAGGTTTTATACTTGTAGCATATCCTCCAAGTTCTGTAGAGCCTAAACACATTTGTGTATCATCAATAATTTCATAATACCATAAATCTAAGTTAACACTGTTTCCATTTGAATCTACTCCTATATCTGTGTTTGTTAAATCTTGACTTGGATGTGCTGTTGCTTGTTCTAATACTTCTTCTATATTTTTTTGAACATTTCCATTATATACATACCCTAAATCTATCATTTCGTTTTCTTTTTTTGAGTAAAATATTACCTTATATTTAACTTCAGATGTTATATCTTTTGCTATATTTACTAAAGTTTTCGATGCTATCTTACCAATCTTATTTACTCTACCATCTTCTTCTAAGTAATATTTTCCATTTTTTGAAATTTCTCCTAAAATTATTTCAGATTTTATTGGGTATTTTCCTTTATCCTCTTCTTCCCCTATAATTCCCTTTTCTTGCATCCATTCTATATATCCGTTTTGTATTATATCTGTATTTTTATTTATAATATATTCTTCTGTTTCTAATCGTACTACATCATATACTGTCATATATTCATTTTTAATAGATGCCTCTTGGGCTCTTTTTAATATTCCGTTTTCTCCTGTTAGTGTTGCTATACTTACTGCTGCAAGTATTAACAAAACAATTATTGTAATTACCAATGCAATTAATGTTATTCCTTTGTTTTTTCTCATTCCTAATTCCTCACTTTCATTTGTTATTATGTAATTTTATTTATATATGTTTACTATATTTATACCATAAATAATTTGATTTTTGCAATAGTTTTTGACAAAAAATAAAAAATAAGGATAATTGGGTCATCCCAAAATCCTCCACATTTTTATATTTATTTATACTTCCAAATCGACTTGAACTTATTTCTAAATTCAAATCATATTATATTTATTTCTTTAAAAGCAGTTGAAGTAATTATTACCTTATACTTCATATCCATATTTTTGCCTCAACTTTTTAAATGCTTCATCTGACTCAATGCCTTCTCCATTTTCAATCTCTTGTTCTGATTTCTTTAATGCTTT
>CANRED010000036.1 GCA_947629555.1 uncultured Clostridia bacterium
AAAATTTAGCCCTAAAACTAAATTTTTAGGGCTAATGTTTTAAAAATTTTGGGACATTTTCAAATTTCATTGACATACCTTTTTTAAATATTTTTAAATATTTTTTGTGAGTGCTATGAGGCACAATCATGTGCCTCACAATTTATATATTAACATAAAATTGATTAAAAAATCAAGTATTTTTTCCTTGTAATTTATGGTAATTTTTTATCCTTTGTATTCTCCACCATTAATATGCATTACTTGCCCTGTAACATAAGATGAATCATTACTTGCTAAATATATAAATAATGGTGCTATCTCGTATGGATGACCTGCTCTTCCCATAGGTGCATCTGAACCTAATGTAGGTATTTTTTCAGCTTCCCAACAAGCTGGTTGTAATGGCGTCCAAAATACTCCTGGAGACACAGCATTTACTCTAATATTTTTCGCTGCTAAATTTGTTGCAAGCGATCTTGTAAAGCCTACTATGGCTCCTTTACTTGTTACATAATCTATTAATTCAGGCTCTCCTTTAAATGTAGTTATACTTGTTACATTTATAATACTTGCTCCAGGTAACATATGCTTTAATGCTCGTTTAGTTAAATAAAACATTGAATAAATATTAGTTTTCATTGTTAAATCAAATTGCTCATCAGTTATATCTAGTAAACTTTTTTGTTGATACTGAACTCCTGCGTTATTTACTAGAATATCAATTTTTCCAAACTTTTTCATAGTTTCATCTATAATTTTATCACAAAAATTAGTATCTTTTATATCTCCGGCCATTAGTAAACAAGTTCCTCCAAGTTTTTCTATAAATTCTTTTGTTTCTTCTGCATCTTTATGTTCATTATAATATGCAATTACAACATTAGCGCCCTCCTTTACGAAACCTACTGCAACTGCTCTACCTATTCCAGAATCTCCTCCTGTTATAATTGCTACTTTGCCTCTTAATTTTCCAGATGCTCTATAATATGGATTATCAAATATAGGTCTTGGAGTCATTAAATATTCCATTCCCGGTTGAGTGTCTTGATGTTGTGGCGGAAATTCTATTTTGTAATCTTTGCATATTAATCCATATCCTTGCTCATCTATGTATTTTAGCCCATAATCATCTTGCCCATTGTTATTTGAATTATAATATTTGTAATTCATTTTTTTCACCTCTACTATTTATATTCTAAATAGTAAATTTCGTGAATTAATATTAAGAAAAGTGGTTTCGCAAATATGCACGAATCAAGGTGACTTAACCTTGTTGCAGAGAAAAGTCTATTGTTCTTTTTCGTCTATTACGCTTGCTAATCCACAAGCTATAGCCAAAAAAGTCGATTTTTCCTATACAATAAAAACGGGTCGCATAACATGCGACCCCTACATTTTGCAACTTATTATGCATTTGAAATATAATAGAAAAAATTGAACATCCGCTTCTAGTTGTTTTAACAGTTATTACAGTTATTATCGTAACAATATATTTATGTCTTTTGCTCACTGTACCGCGTTTAAGGATGTGGCAAATTTTTTCTATTATATTTTCAAATGCCAATATGTTTATTATATTTCAATTATTAATCAATATTTTTCAATATATCCTCCACATTTAGCTCTATTTCTTTTTCTTCGCCGGTTTTCATATTCTTTAATTTTGCTCTATTATTATTTATTTCATCTTCTCCTATTGTTAAAACATATTTACTGTTTATTTTGTCAGCATATTTAAATTGTGCTTTTATGCTTTTTTCTGTTATATCTTTTTGCACATTGATTCCTTTTTCTCTTAATTCTTTTACTAATATTGTTGCTAAACTATTTGCTTTTTCTCCAATTTGCGCAATATATAATTTAGGAATTTCTGGTTCTACCATATTTTCTTTATTATATTTTTCATATATTTCTACTATTCTTTCCATTCCAAGTGCAAAGCCTAATGCAGGAGTATCGGCTCCTCCTAGTTCTTTTACTAATCCATCATATCTTCCACCCGCTAGTACAGTATATCCTTCTTCTTTTGATATGAATTCAAAAACTGTTTTTGTGTAATAATCTAATCCTCTAACAATTCCTGGGTCTACTTCATAGCTTATTCCTATTTCTGTTAATAATTTTTTTACATTTTCAAAATGTGTTTTACATTCGTCGCACAAGTAATCTAATATTATCGGTGCACCTTGATTTAAACTTTTACATTTTTCCTCTTTACAGTCTAATATTCTCATAGGATTTTTTTCAAATCTTGTTTGACATGTATAGCAATATTGGTCTATGTTTTTTTCTAAAAACTTTTTTAATGCCTTTTGATACTCTGCTCTACAAGTTGGGCATCCTATACTATTAATTGTTAATTGAATGTTTGGAATATTTAATATTTTAAATATTTCATTTGCCATAGTTATACTTTCTACATCAGCCATGTATGAAGATGTTCCAAATACTTCTGCTCCTATTTGGTGAAATTCTCTTAATCTTCCTTTTTGCACATTTTCATATCTATACATTGCCATGTTATACCATACTTTTATAGGTGAAGGTAGTGATGCCATTCCGTTTTCAATGTATGCTCTTACAACTCCTGCTGTTCCTTCTGGTCTTAAAGTTATACTTCTTCCACCTTTATCATCGAAAGTATACATTTCTTTTTGAACTACATCTGTTGTGTCTCCTACTCCTCTTTGAAATAGTTCTGTATTTTCAAATACTGGTACTCTTATTTCTTTGTATCCATAATTTTTAAATAATTCTTGTACTTTTGCTTCTATATACTGCCATTTATAACTTTCATCTGGCAATATATCCCTTGTTCCTTTTGGTTTTTGTATCATATTAATTCCCCCTACGCTATTTAATCTTTACCTGGTTTTAAATCTAAATAAATTGATTCTTCTTCTCTTACCATTGTACTTTTACCATGTCCTGGATATATTATTGTATCTTCTGGTAATATCATAAGTTTATTTGTTATTGAAGACATTATATCTGCAAAAGAACCTGTTGGTAAATCTGTTCTTCCCCAAGTTCTTCTAAAGATTGTATCCCCTGCAAATAGCATTTTATATTCTTTACAATATAAACATATTCCGTCCTTTAGTATGACCTGGTGTATGTATTATTTGAAACTCTATATTTCCAATATGAATTAAGTCATTATCATTTAGTCTTGAATCTACTTCTATATATTGATTTTCAACTCCAATATATTGAGTCATATTTATATCTGGATTATTCAATCCCTCTTCTTCTAAAAAATGTATTAATACTTTTCCACCCATATCTTGTTTTAATTTATTTACTGCTCCAATATGATCTCCATGGCAATGTGTTAAAACTATATATTTTAACTTTGCATCCAATGTTTTTAGCATTGCTTCTATTTTTTCATATTCACCTGCAGGATCAATTACCATAGTATCTTTTGTATCTTCATCAACTATTATATAGCAATTTGTTTGGTCACCTAATGGAGTATCTATTTTTATTCTCTTTAGTATCATATTTATACCTTCTTACTTTCTTCTTCTAACCTCATACACACTTTCAACTTTTCTTAATGCTTTTAAAGCCTTATTTAATTCGTCTAAATTTTCTAATTCCACTGTTAATTCTGTTAAAGTAGTTTTATTTTTATTAACTTTACTATTAACTTCAATTACAGTAACTTTAGAATTTGCTAATTCCCTTATGATGTCTGCTAGTAATCCATTTCTATCATTTGCCATTACTTCTATATCTACATGATAAGAAGCCTTTGTATCATTGTACCATGATACATCTATTATTCTTCCTTCTTCTGATAGTAAGTCTTTAACATTTACACAATCACTTCTATGAACAGAAACTCCTCTTCCCTTTGTAATATACCCTATTATACTATCTCCTGGAAGTGGATTGCAACATTTAGATAATTTTACCAAACAGTTATCTATTCCTTTTACTACTATACCTGTTTTAGAACTTTTATTTCGTAAGCCTTTTGATTTTGATAATTCTTCTATTTTTTCTTCTATTTCTTCTTCTTTATGTTCTTTTCTATATTCTTCTAATATTCTTGCAATTATTTTTACAGGTGAGATTGCTCCAAATCCAACACTTGCAAGCATATCATCTACTGTAGCATATTTGTATCTTTCTAGTGCAACTTGTACCCATTCCGGTTTAAACAAATCCGCATGATTCATTCCTATTCTTTTTATTTCTTTGTCTATTAATTCTTTTCCTTTTATTATATTATCTTCTCTTTGCGTTTTCTTAAACCACTGTAATATTCTATTCCTTGCACTAGTACTTTTTACGAATTTTAGCCAATCCATGCTAGGACCTCTTGAAGTATCTGAAGTTATTATTTCTACTATATCTCCATTATTTAACTTTGTAACTATTGGCATCATTTTACTATTTATTTTACATCCGACCATTTTATGTCCAACTTCTGCATGTATGTTATATGCAAAATCTATTGGGGTAGCACCTTTAGGTAATACTTTTATATCTCCTCTTGGAGTAAATACATATACTTCGTCTTCAAATAATTCTGTTTTTAATGTATTCAAAAATTCATCTGGATCTTGCATATCCTTTTGCCATTCTAATGTTTCTCTAATCCAAGACAATTTATCATCTTGCACTATCACTGTTGTTTTTTTGTTTTTATTTGCTTCTTTATATGCCCAATGAGCAGCGATACCATATTCAGCAACTCTATGCATTTCCCATGTACGAATTTGAACTTCAAAAGGTGTAGCTTTAGGTCCAATTAACGTTGTATGTAATGATTGATACATGTTTGCTTTTGGAACTGATATATAATCTTTAAATCTACCTGGCATTGGATTGTACAAGTCATGTACTACACCTAGTGCTGCATAGCAATCTTTTACAGTTCTTACAAGTATTCTTAAAGCAAATAAATCATATATTTGGTCTAAACTTTTGTTGTCTCTCTTCATTTTTCTATATATACTATATAGATGTTTTGCTCTTCCTGTGATTTCTGCATCTATATGTTGATTTTTTAATTCTTCTCTTATATTCTCCATTATTTGTTTTATAAACGTTAATCTTTCTTCTCTTTTTTTGTTTAAACCTTCAACAATTTCTCTATATTCTTCTGGTTGTAAATATTTAAATGCCAAATCTTCCAATTCCCATTTCAATGAATACATACCTAGTCTATTTGCAAGAGGAGCATATATATTTATTGTTTCTTCTGATATGGCAATTTGTCTATCTCTAGGTAAATATTTCAATGTTCTCATGTTATGCAATCTATCTGCTAATTTTATAAGTATTACTCTAATATCCTTTCCCATCGCTAAGAACATTTTTCTATAATCTTCAACTTGCTTTTCTTTTGCAGAAGTATATTGAATAGAATTTAATTTAGTAACTCCATCAACCATACCGAGTTATTTCTTTTCCAAATTCTCTTTCCATATCTTCTTTGGTAGCTTCTGTATCTTCAACAACATCATGAAGTAGTGCAGCACAAATAGTAGTATCATCTAATTCTATCGTTGCCAATATATATGCTACATTTACAGGATGAATTATGAAGGGCTCTCCAGATTTTCTTAATTGTCCTCCATGAAATTCTTTAGCATAATTATATGCTTTCATAATTAGCTTCGAATCTGATTTTTTATTATTTTTTTTCATTAAATTAATTACATCATCTATTGTTATTTGCTTATTTTCTGTCATATAGTTCGCCCTTTCATAAAAATTGTTTCTATATTTGTTACATACCGACGCCCTTGTTTATTTCATATATTTATATTGATTTCATTATGTCTTTTAAATTAATTTGTATCGTTTCTGCTCCATTATATGTGTTTATTTCTAACGTTCCTAGTATATCAACTTTATCTCCTATTAAATATTCTTCAACTAAATTTCCCATATTAAATCCGATTACATTTATTATATCATTGTTATCCTTTAGAGTCATTTTTAAGTGTTTTCCTTCTGATAAAGCTCTTATTGAGTCAATTTTTAAATTTTTATATAGGAATATTGGCATTTTATTTGCTTCTCCAAATGGCTCTAATTTATTTAATTGATCTACTGTTTCTTTTGTCATATCTTCTGATGTTATCTGTGCATCAACATATATTATTGGTAAAATTTCTTTAACATTATTTTCCTCTGCAATTTTTTCAAATGCTTGCTTAAAATCGTCTAGATTTTCTTCTTTTAATGATAACCCAACAGCCATTTCATGTCCGCCATATTTTTCTAAATATTGGCTTGTTGCACATAGTGCAGAGTGTAAATCAAATCCTGGTATGCTTCTTCCTGAACCTTTAGCTATACCATCTTCAAGCGATAGTAATAATGTTGGTTTAAAGAATTTTTCTGTTAG
This sequence comes from uncultured Clostridia bacterium, assembly GCA_947629555.1. Classification (GTDB taxonomy): domain Bacteria; phylum Bacillota; class Clostridia; order TANB77; family CAG-508; genus CAKPQL01. Next base: position 6,356 of record CANRED010000036.1, read on the forward strand.
TTTAGATGCAACTATTCCAATAACTCCATGATGCCATCCATTTCCTGCTAACACTATTGAATTGACTTTGCTCATATCAACATCTTTTAATTTTTCAAGTGCTTCTTCAAATATTTTTCTTTCTTTTTCTTGTCTTTCTATATTATATCTATTTAATTTTTCTGTTATTTTTTCAGCTTGTACAATATTATCTGTTAAAAATAATTTTAATGCTTCTTCTTGGAATCCCATTCTACCACAAGCATTTATTCTGGGTGCAATTCCGAATGAAACTGCCATTGAAGTTACATTTTTGTATCCTATGATTTTTAACAATGATTTTAGTCCAACATTTTTAGTAACTTGAATTAATTTTAAGCCAAGTTTTGCGATAACTCTATTTTCATCAACAAGTGGAACTATATCAGATATTGTTCCAACACATACAATGTCTAAATATTTTAAGTATTCTTTTTCATCTAAATTTAATCGTATACCAATAGCTTGAATCAATTTAAATACCACGCCAACCCCGGCCAAACCTCTAAATGGATATTGATTGTCTTTTCTCTTTGCATCAATTACAGCAATCGCATTAGGTAATTCATCTAATGGCTCATGATGATCTGTTATTATTGTTTCAATTCCTAAACTATTACTATATTCAGTTTCCTCTATTCCAGAAATACCACAATCTACTGTTATCATTAATTTATGTCCATCTTGTGCAATTTTTTGTATTGCTTCTTTATTTAATCCATATCCTTCTTGTAATCTATTTGGAACATAATAATCTACTTCTATTCCTCTTTCCTCTAAAAATCTCTTTAATACAGTTATGCTCGTTATTCCGTCTACATCATAATCTCCATATATTATTATTTTTTCTTTATTTTCTATTGCTTTTTCAATTCTATCTACTGCCTTTTTCATATCTGGCATTAAATATGGATCATGAAAATCATTTCTTGTAGGATTTAAGAATATGCTTATTTTCTCTTCTTCCTTTATATCTCTATTTATAAGAACCCTAGCAAGTAGTTTTGATATATTGTATTTTTCACTTATTTTATTTATTTCTTCTTCATTTACCTCATAAAATTCCCATTTCTTCTTCATATAAATCTCCTAAAATATACAATTTATTACTATTGTATATTATTTTATAATTTTTTTAAAGTGTTTTTTGTATATTTTAAAAAAAATATTAAAATATAGGAAATGTAATTTAAAAAAAGTAAGCGGACCTTATGTCCGCTCATACAATAATTATCGATATTACAACATATACAATTTATATTGTTATAATCAATGCAATTATTGAATATATTACTATTTTTGCCATATTGTTTGTAAATAAATTCCATATATAAAAAGGTATTCCCATTTTATTTACCTTATCATATTCTCTGTAAAGAATATCTATTTCTTCTTTTGTTATTAAGTTTTTTTCTTCCATATATTCTTTTGCTAAATATTTAGCTTTAGTCATTGCATCTTGTTCCAAATATGCCCTTATTGTAAATTGTAAAAAACCTATTAATGTAAGTATTATTAAATATAACATCGGATTGTGTATTATACCTAATATTGTTAATATTGCAATTATAAAAAAATAGATTATATATATATTTGATATCATAAAATTAGATATATGTACAATTCTATTTTGTACTGAATGAATACACTCATGTGATATTGTTTGTATTCTTGTACAACTATTTTTCTTTGATGAAATTGATATTGTGTCTGTTAATGCTATATATAGGCTCGTTTCTGAATCTAAGTTTTCTTTTATTTTTACTTTTTCATTGTTTAATTTTTTTAATATTTCTTTTGTTAATTCTAAATTTTCTGGAAATTTATCTGTTATTTGGGTTAAACTTTCATCTTCTTTATAATTTTTTAACATTGATATTTTTATATTAAACGCTTTTTTTAAAATTAATATAAGCAATATTGATATTAAAATAATTATTATATATTCCATAATCTCCCTTTCTTTTGTATCTTTTTGTTTTGCTATACAATAAATTTATTCTATTGTAGCACATCTTTTACAGCTTCTCCTATAATTCTATTCACATCTGCTAACATTACATTAAATCTTACCTCTACATCAAAATATTCTTTTACTTTTGGATTTTGCATTAGTATTTGATATAATTCTTTTAACTTATTCATTTTTTCTTCATTTTGCTCTTCCCCTTGTATTGTTAAAAGTTGTGTTTCATATCTTATTTTTTCAAATTCATCTATTTTTTCTTTCATTTCTGGAATTGACTTTACTTCTTCTTTTGCTTTTTTGTACTCTAAATATTCTTTACTTTCCTTTAAGCTTCTTGCTAATTCATTTGCTTGATCATATACGTACATTTTTAATTCCCCCTTATATATTGGGCCATACCCCTTTTGGTGGACTTTATTTTCAGCCCCAGCCCTAGGCCTTATATATTTTTTATAAAAAATAACT
>CANRED010000037.1 GCA_947629555.1 uncultured Clostridia bacterium
CAATATCATTTTTGGTACTCTCTTTCAATATTTATTTTTCAATTTACATGTGACATATCTATTTTAAACCTATAATTATTAAACTTTTTTTCAAAATATTCCAATTTTTTTACATTAATATATTTTTATAATCACAAAAAAAGAACACATTGCTGTGTTCTTTTTATATATAAAAATTATTCTTCTTCTGCTGTTTCACTTTCAGGAGCATCAAAAGCTTCTAATATAGCTTTTTGAATTTTTTCCCTTGTTTCAGCATTGATTGGATGAGCTATATCCTTGAATTCTCCGTTTGGAGTTTTTCTGCTTGGCATAGCAATGAATAATCCATTTTGACTTTCTATAACTTTTATGTCATGAATTACAAATTCATTATCAAATGTTACAGAAGCAACTGCTTTCATTCTGTTTTCAGAATTTACTTTTCTTAAACGTACATCTGTTATTTGCATCTTTACGTGCACCGCCTTCCAAAGTTTTAATAAAATTGTACATAATTTTTATGTACTATCTATATTATTCGCCAAAAAAAACTTTTTTCCTTCTACTTTTTACAATTATTAATTATTTTTTTCTATTTAACATTTTGTTCTTTATTTTAATATTATACTTAAGAAAGTTTTTGCGAGCATTGTATTGAAAAATTACATAAATAAGTATATAATGTTTATTTGTAGAAAGGTGTTGTTACGAAATGGATATTTCAAATTTAGAAAATATAATAAAATATAAGCATATACATATGATTGGTATCGGTGGAGTAAGTATGAGCGGTATTGCAGAAATACTTCATAACTGGGGAGTCGTTGTAACAGGTTCCGATTCTTCTCAAAGTGAAATTACCAATAAGCTTCAAAAAAATGGAATTGCTGTTTTTATTGGAAGTAATCCTGAAATCGTTAAGCAAGCTAATTTAGTTGTTTACTCTGCAGCAATAAAACAAGATGATCCCGAATTAGTGGCTGCAAGAGAAAATAATATTCCTACAGCAGAGCGTGGAGATTTTGTTGGATATATTACTAAAATTTATCACAACACCATTGGAATTTCTGGAACGCATGGCAAAACAACAACAACATCTATGATTTCACTTTGTTTTATAGAAGCAGGTCTTGATCCTACAATTCAAGTGGGAGCTATATTAAAGCAAATAGATGGTAATTATAGAGTTGGAAACAGTGAATACTTTATCTTAGAAGCATGTGAATATGTTGAAAGCTTTTTAAAATTTTCTACTAGAGCAGAAGTTATTTTAAATATAGATAATGATCATTTAGATTATTTTAAAGATTTCGAACACATAAATAATGCTTTTATTAAATATGTAAAAATATTGCCAAAGGACGGTTTATTAGTTGTAAATGCAGATGACCCTAATTGTCTAAATTTACGTAATCATTCACTTGCAAGGTCAGTTACATATTCTCTAAAAGATTTAAAAGCCAACTTCGTTGCAAAAAATATTTCATTTGACAATAATGGTTTTCCAAAATTTGACGTTTATCATAACAATTATTATTATGGAGAAATTAAATTATCAGTACCAGGCATTCATAATGTTAGCAACGCACTTGCTTGTATTGCTTTATGTAATGAATATGGAATATCACGTGCTTATATTAAATCTGCTTTAGCTAAATTTACTGGTGCACACAGAAGATTTGAATATGTAGGAACTTATAAAAATATTAATGTATTTGATGACTACGCTCATCATCCAACAGAGATATCTGCTATAGCGGAGGTACTAAAAAATAAAAAATATAATAAATCTTGGATTATATTCCAACCACATACCTATAGTAGAACTTTAAATTTATTAGACGATTTTGCTAAAGTTTTGACCTCATTTGATAATGTTATAGTTACAGATATTTATGCAGCTAGAGAAAAAAATACTTATGGTATATCTTCTGAAACTTTAGTAGATAGAATCAATTCTCTTTATAATAAAAATGCTATTTATATTTCAGATTTTAATAATATTGCAAGATATATAAAACAAAATTGTGAAAAAGATGATATAGTTTTAACTGTAGGTGCTGGAACAATCGAAAAAGTTGGAAAATTAATTTGTTCTGAACAATAAATTTTAGCAATTTGGGGACACGTTAAAAAAACACCAAAAAAGGTGTTTTTTTAACGTGTCCCCAAATTGCTGTTTTTTATTTATTTACAAATTATTTACAAAATCTGTGATTTCCTATTACAACTGTTAATGGTCTTGACCAAATCCATTTGCTCGTAGCAGTATTAGGATTAAAATAATATATTGCACCATATGATGGATCCCAACCGTTTATCGCATCTTGTGCTGCCTTTATTGCTGTTGAATTAGGTGACATATTAATTTGTCCATCCCTTACAGCATCAAATGCCCCCGATTGATATATTACTCCAGCAACAGTATTTGGAAACGAAGAACTTTTTACTCTATTTAAAACTACTGCTGCTACCGCAACTTGCCCCGAATATGGTTCTCCTCTTGCTTCACCATATACTAATCTGGCAAGCAAGTTTACATCAGTTGAACTATTAGTAGTTGAGGATCCACTATTAGACGAATTGTATATTCCCATTGCTGCTAATGTTTTTGGACCAGCAATTCCATCGGCAGTTAATCCATTTTTTCTTTGAAACCATTTAACTGCCGCAACAGTTTTGCTTCCATATATTCCATCTACACTACCTGTATAGTATCCCCATCTTTTTAGCTTTGTTTGAATTTGTGTTACTTCATTACCTCTAGAGCCATATTTAGACAATCCATATGTTTCTTCTCTTAAAAAAATATTATATGATAAATATGCGATTATTGATAAAATTAACAATAACGCCATTAACTTTCTTTGCTTTGTCATCGCTTTTATTTTATTAAGCATAAATAAAACCACCTTAAAAAAATAATTATTATTTATTTTTTCCTATGGTGGTTATTTTATACATTTACTATTCACTATATTTTGTGTTTGTAATTTTCTTAAATTTCTTTTAGTTATTTTTTTTACATATCGTGCTATTTTTTCCCAAATAGATATTTTTTCTATTACAGTTAAATCTGTTATTTTAATTAATTCATTTTCACATTTATTTTCTTTTTTATCTAATAATTTTGGGTTATTTATATTACTTATAGAAAAATTAAAGTCTGTTCCACTTTGCACTATTAATTCTGTTATAAATCCTTCTTCTGTTTCCATAACTTTTACTTGACTAGTATTTTTAGTTATCAAAGATGGATTTTCTTTGAATACTTTTCCTTTATATTCAATTTGTATTTTATTATTTTTAATTGCTGCATTTATTGTATAATCTAAATTATCAATATTATTCATCTTTAGTTTCTCCAATTTTCTACTTTTTTCTACCTATACTATATAATTATTTTTCACTTTTGGCAAGTACTTTTTTAATCATCTTTTAAATTCATCTAAGGATTTAAATTCATATCCCATTTTTTTTATTTCTTTTATACAGTAATCTAGTGTATTTGCATTATCTTTTGAATTTCCATGTAATAGTATTACTGCCCCATTATGTACGTTTCCTAATATTTTTTGTTTTGCATAATCTTCTCTTCCTTGTTTATTTTCATCCCAATCGTCATAAGCAAAACTCCACATTACAGTTGTATATCCTAATGATTGTATTGTATTTAAAGTTCTTTGGCTGTATTCACCCATTGGTGGTCTTAGATATTTCATTTCGTATCCAAATTTATTATATATTGCTGTATGCAATTCTTGTATTTCTGATTTTATTTTTTCATCTGTTAAATCTGGCATACTATAATGATTTACTGTATGATTTCCGATTATATGACCTTCTTCTATCATTCTTTTTACTAAATCTGGTTGACTATTTACATAGTGTGCTGTTATAAAAAAAGTAGCCTTTACATCATTTTCTTTTAATGTATCTAATATTTGTGGTGTATATCCTGCTTCATAACCTTCATCAAAAGTTAAATATACATATTTGTCTTCATTATTCCCCATAGCTATTCCATTATACTGATCTATCAAATTTCTATTATTTGTTCCTAAATCTGGTTGAAGATGATTATCATTCCTTTTTATCCCCCATCCTATTTTCTTATTATCTAATTGTGCAGTTTCATTTGCAACCGTTGCACTTGCTTGTAAAGTATTTATATCTTTTGAATTTATTATGCTAACTGTAAATACTATTGTAACTATACCTAATAGAATTGCAAGAATTGAATTAATATTTTTTACCTTCATGAATCTCCTCCTTGTTTTTCAATATATTTTATTATTATTGTATTAATTTTAAGATTGTATTATTACTTATACATAAATGTTTTAAATATTTTCCTAAAATTTGCAATTATATTTAACATATATTATAATAATAGTATGGTGTTTTTTCACCAAATAATAAAAAAGGGGAAAATAAAAATGAAAAAAGCAACAATGGCAAAGTCATCAGTAAGAAGAGAAGTGGCACGGTGTAAAGCTATGGAGGAATTAGGATGTCGCAAAAAAAACATCTATAAGTCTTTCTGTACAATCTTTTTTGTCACATTATTTCTAATCAGTTTCTATCAATTATGCAATTATAAAGTTGTAGAAACTGAAGAGAAACCTAGTGAAAACAAAGTAGACACAGTGCAAAATATCACTGAAGATATTTCGTATATTTTCTTTGATGAAAAACTTCCGACTGGCAAATCTCCTAATTTGGAGAAACTTGTTGAGGATTTTGCGAAATCAGAAACTTCTGCTGAGAATTTGGCAACGTCTGAAACTTTTGTTGAAGACTTAGCAAAGTCAGAAACTCCTGTTGAAGACTTGGCAGAGCCAGAAACTCTTGTTGAAGAAGTTCCTGAAACTAACGACGAATTAGAAGAGATAGAAAGTGTCGTTAGCATGGAGGAAGAAAACAATGAAGAATTCATTATTTCTTTCGATCAAAAAGAGCTTGGGATGATTGTTCAAACTGTTCAACATGAAGTAGGAGCATTTGAAAACTTTTACCCCGACGCTGACTTAGATGTCATTCAGCAATGTATGACACGAGTTATCATAAACCGGGTTGGAAGATCTGGTTATGGTTTCCATGACACGGTATATGAAGTTCTTACTCATCCTGGCCAATTTGTGCCGCTTGAGGAATTAGAACCCATAGACCCCGCTGAACCTCGTACTCTTAGTAATGTTCTAACAGTACTGAGAGGTGAAGACAATATTTCCAAAGACATCATTTTTGAGATGTCCTTCCCTGTTCCAGATTTGGAACAAGCTGAGGAAATTATGGAAAATCAAGTTGGTCCAGTTAACATTTACTTATCAACCATAACTGCCGAAGGTAGGTTGTTGGTTTTTGCTGAACCGGCAACAAATTAAACCCTTTAACCCCCGCAAAAAATTTTGCGGGGGTCTTTCCTTATTTATTATACAAATTCTTCCCATACTTGATTTGCAAAATCTAATCCTTTATTTGTTAATCTTATGTTATCTCCATCCACTTCTAGCAATTTCATTTTAGTTAATTTTTCTATTTTGTCTTTATATATGTATAGTGGATTTTCCTGGAATTTAGATTTGTATTCTTGTATTTTTACTCCATCTAATGTTCTTAAACTTAATAACATATATTCTTGCATTTTATTTTCTTTCGTTTGTATCTCATTTATTTGTTTTATTTTATTATAATTATCATTTTCTATATTCATAATATACTCTTCTAAGTTTTCTGTATTACAATATCTCATATTATTTATATATGAATGACTTGCAACACCAAATCCATAATATTCTTCTTGCTTCCAGCAATTAGTATTATGTTTTGATTCATAACCTTTTTTTGCAAAATTAGATATTTCATAATGTATATATCCGTTTTTTTCTAGTAATTCTTTTGCTTTCCAATACATTTGTCTTTCCATATCTTCACTAGGCAACTTTAACTCTTTTTTATTTATTAATTCTTCTAACTTCGTTCCAGTTTCCAATATTAACGAATATACTGAAATGTGAGTTGGATTTAAATTTATTACCTGATTTAAACTATCTTTTAAATCATATAAAGTTTGGTTTGGCAATCCAAGCATTAAATCTATATTTATATTATTAAAGCCTGATTGTTTTACTAATGTATATGCTTCTATAAATTGCTCATAAGTATGTATTCTTCCAATATTCTTTAATAGTTTATTATTTGTACTTTGTAAACCCAAACTTACTCTATTTATTTTTGCTATTTTGTAATCTTCTATTTTTTCTTTATTTAATGTTCCTGGATTTATTTCTATTGTTACTTCTCTTTTTTCATCATATCCTACTATGTTATATATTTCTTGCAATATTTCCTTTATATATTTACTATCAATTATTGACGGCGTTCCGCCTCCTATATATATTGTATCTATTTTGTCTTGTGACTTTAGTGTTTTCTTTATTTCTTTTATTAATGCATTTATATATTTTTCTATTATATCTCCATTTTGTGCAAATGATATAAAATCACAATAATAACATTTTTGTTTACAAAATGGTATATGTATATATATTCCTCTCATTATTACCTACCTTTTCAACTCTTCTGCTATTTCATGTATTTTTTTTAATCTGTGGTTTACTCCAGATTTTCCTATTGGTATAGTTAATGACATTCCTAATTCTTCTAATGTTAAATCTGGATTTTCTTCTCTTGCTATTGCTATTTCCTTTAATTGCTTTGGTAAGTCATCAAACTTTTTATGTTTTCTTATTAATTTTATATCTTCTATTTGCATTACAGATGCATTTATTGTTTTATTTAAATTTGCTGTTTCACAATTTACTAATCTGTTGATATTATTTTTGGTTTCCTTTAAAACTCTTATCTCTTCAAATTTTAGCATGGCAGTATTTGCACCTACAAATGCCAGAAACTTTGATATTTCCTCTCCATCTTTTATATATACCATATAGCCTTTATTTTTTGAAATTATTTTAGATTTTATATGATATTTTTGTAATATGTTTTTTATTTCTTCAGCTTTTTCGAATAACTTAAATAATACTTCTAAATGATAATCTTTATTTGGATTATTTATAAAACCATTTTTTATAAATGCTTCTCTTACACAAATTCTATCTATTTGTTCTTCTTGTTTCATGCTTGTTTTAGAATCCCATACTTTTTGATTTAATAACTCTTCTTTTAAATCTGTTGAAAAAGACATCTCTTACCTCCCTTTTTCTGTTTACATCTACATTGCTACTATTACTCTGTCATTTCCTGCTAAATCTTTTTTACAATATATATTTGAATACTCTTTTTTTAACAAATCACTAACAGATTTCTTTTGATTGTATCCTATTTCTAAACAAATTGTTCCATTATCCTTTAAATATTTTTTTGAATTTACTAGTATGTCTCTATAAAAATCTAATCCGTCTATTCCACCATCTAACGCTATTTTAGGCTCTTTTTGTACTTGACTTTCCAATGTAGGTATTACTTCTGTTTCTATATATGGTGGATTTGATACTATTATATCAAACTTATTATTACTATTTAATTTTTCAAACATATTTGAAGCAATGAATTCTATTCTTTTATCTACATTATTGTTTATAGCGTTTTTCTTTGCTATTTCTAATGCTTTATTACTTATATCGACTGCATATATTCTATTATTTTTCGTGTATTTTGCAATAGATATTGCTATTATTCCGCTTCCAGTGCACATATCTAATATTGATAACTTTTCTTTTTTATCAATGATTTTTAGTACTTCCTCTACTAATATTTCTGTATCTGCTCTGGGTATTAAAACATTTTCATCAACAAAAAATTCCATCCCCATAAATTCTTGCTTATTGGTAACGTATTGCATAGGCATACCTTGTGATATTTTTCTTATCTTTTCTATAAATTCTTTATAAGTTTCTTCTAACAAATTTTCTTCTTCATTTATTACAAGATATTCTTTACTTTTTTGTAATACTGATGCTAATACTATTTTTGAAATTTGTATTGGATTTTCTATATTAAATTGTTTTAATATATCTATTGCAACTTTTAATGCTTGTTTTATAGTCATTGTTTTCTCGTATAATCAATTATATAGAAATATTAATCTATTTAATTGATTAATCCCTTTCTTTTTAATTTTTTATATTAT
>CANRED010000038.1 GCA_947629555.1 uncultured Clostridia bacterium
ATGTCTCCTGTTCAATATAGAGAACATTCCATGTTAGTAGCCTAATTATACTGTCCAACTTTTGGGGTTCAGTACATTTACAATCACTTGCTTTTTTGTTATACTTTAGCTAAATAAAAAATAATTTTTATAGGAGTAAAAGTTATGTTAAATGCAGTAAAAAGAGGAGCAATAGTTATATTAGGAGTTGCTTTACAGTTTGGATTTGCCATTGCAATAAGATTATTTTTCTATAATTATCTTGGAATTATCACATTGTTCTATAGTGTTATAAGTATTTTAATAGTTCTTGGAATATTAAAAGACAGTACAAGACTTTCAAGTGATTTACCATGGGTAATATTAATTTTAATATTTCCGATATTTGGTACAATTTTATTAATTACTTTAGGAAGGAATTATTCTAAAAGCAAATTATTAAAAAATATATTTGAATGTGAAAAAGAGTATAATAAATACTTAGTTCAAGATGAGAAAGTAAAAGAAGAAATAGATAATAAAAATTTGGATAATATTAAGTACTTAATAAATAGAACAAATTATTTTGTAAGTACAAATAATGAAATTACTTATTATGATTTTGGCGAAAAATTTTATCCAGAATTATTAAAAGAACTAAAAAAAGCCGAGAAATTTATATTTATGGAATACTTTATAATTAATGAAGGTACTATGTGGAATGGCATTTTAGACATATTAAAAGAAAAAGCAGCAAAGGGTGTAGAAGTTAGAATACTATATGATGACATGGGAAGTTTAGCAATGCTTTCAACAAATTATTCAAAAGAACTTGCTAAGTACGGTATAAAATGTATGACATTTAATAAATTAAGTCCTTTTAGAGGAATATTTATGAATAATAGGGATCATAGAAAAATTACTGTTATAGATGGAAAAGTTGCCTTTTCTGGAGGAGTTAATTTAAGTGATGAATATATAAATGTTAATAGTAGGCTTGGTATATGGAAAGACAATGCAATTAAAATTGTTGGTGATGCTATATGGAATTTAACAGTTATGTTCTTAACTTTATGGAATGCCAATATAAATGAGGATAAAGATATTACGAAATTCAAATATAATTTTAGTGCTACTGATAAAAACAAGGGTTATGTTATTCCTTATGGAGTTGCACCACTTCATAAAGACTTAATCGGAGAAGATGTATATATTAATATGATAAATAGTGCAAGAAATTATTTATACATAATGACTCCATATTTAATAATTGATACTGATATGGTCAATTCACTTTGTAGAGCTGCAAAAAGAGGAGTTGATGTAAGAATAATTGTACCTGGAATTCCTGACAAAAAAATAGTTTATACACAAACAACTTCATTTTTTAAAGTACTAAATGATAACGGAGTAAAAATCTATAAATATACAAATGGATTTGTTCATTCAAAAGTATTTCTATCAGATGATATTAGAGCAGTAGTAGGAACAATAAATATGGATTATAGAAGTTTATATCTTCATTTTGAAAATGGAATTTATATGGAAGAAGTTGACGAAATAAAAGAGGTATATAAAGACTTTAAGAGCACTTTTAAAGATTGTAAAAAATTAAGTGACCAAGATGTAAAAGCAGGATTTATAAAAACCTTATGGCAATCTATCTTAAGATTATTTGCACCATTGTTTTAAACAAAACAATTGGATGGGGATTTTGTATTATAAGTTTAATTTAAGTAAAACAGAGGGATGTGTGTTGATTTTAAACCGTAAAAATAAATCACTATCTGCATTAGTTTGATATGCAAATATAATTCAATAACCTTTTTAAGTCGATACAAAATAAAAAAATAAGAGTATCCTTTATTTTTTCGTACAAAAAGTGAAATATAGTATTGATATTATAACCAAAATTATATATAATAATGAATAATTATGTAAAAGGTGGAATATATGAACGACGAATGCAAAAGAAAATGTCAAATATTTACTCCAAAAGAAAATGTAGTACAATTATTAGATTGGGTAGGATATAAAAAAAATCTTTATGGAAAGAGAATAATTGAAAATTCTTGTGGAGATGGACAAATATTAATAGAAATAGTACATAGATATATTAAAGATTGCATAAAGAATAAAATGAATTTAAATCAAATAAAAATAGGTTTAGAAAATGATATATATGGAGCAGAGATAGATTCTGTGCATTATAAAAAGTGTATTAATAATTTGGATGAAACAGCAAAAATATATAATATTACGGATGTAAATTGGAATATTTTACAAAAGGATATATTGCAAGAAAAATTAAGTTTGAAATTTGATTATGTAGTAGGAAATCCACCATATATAAAATATCAACTATTAGATAAAAAAACTAGGGAATTTGTTAGAGAAAACTTTAAAGTATGTTCAATAGGAAAATTCGATTATTGTTATGCATTTATAGAGCAAGGCATAAAAAGTTTGAAAAAAGAAGGGAAAATGGCTTATCTGATTCCTAACAGCATATTTAAAAATGTATTCGCTCAACAATTAAGGAATTATATAAAAACCAATTTAACTGATATATATGATTATACCACGGAAAAACTATTTACAAAGAAAAATTTCGAAAATATAGATAAAGATATACTTACTTCTTCAGCAGTTATTATAATAGACAAGAGTAAAAAAACGAAAAGTGTTAAATATCATGATATAGTAAATAATCAAGAATTGAGAATTATGAAAAAAAATTTAAATAATAAATGGGTGTTCAACAAGAATAACACTATAAATCAACAAGATAGAGTAGTAAAGTTTGGAGATTACTTTAAAGCCTCAAATACAATTGCAACACTATATAATAAAGCATTTGTAATAAATCATTATCATGATAATGGAGACTATATAATAACGAAAGACAATTATAAAATAGAAAAAGAGATACTAAGAGAAGCTGCTAGTCCAAGAAGTTTAAATAGTGAACAAGAAGAAATGATTATATTTCCATATTATTTTGAAAATGGTAAATTAAGAAAATACACTGAAAAAGAAATAAAAATTAAGTTTAAATATGCATATGAATATTTAGAAATACATAAAGAAAAATTATTGAAGAGAAAATCAGATATAAGTGCAAAGTGGTATGAATATGGGAGAAGTCAGGCTATTAGTCAATCAAATAGAGAAAAATTATTATTATCAACAGTAATAACAAAAGAAGTAAAAGTATATTATTTAGCAAGGGAAATAATACCATATTCAGGAATATATATTACAAGTAAAGAGGAAAATCTTGATATCGCAAAAGAAATACTAGAAAGCGAAGATTTTTTACAATATGTTAAAAACATAGGTATAAATGCTAGTGGGGAATCAATTAGAATAACAAGTAAAGATATTAATAATTATATTATTCAAGGAGAAATTAGATGAAAAAAAATTGCAATTTAATGTAAATGCATATGCAGCGAGATTAATAGGTAGAGAAAACATATCAAATTTAGAAAGTGCGATAGTTGAATTAGTAAAAAATACATATGATGCAGATGCAAGCGATTGTTTATTATACTATGAAAATAGTAGTAATATTTTATATATAATGGATAACGGAATTGGAATGACAGAAGATATTATAAAAAAACATTGGATGACAATAGGAAATTCTAGTAAAGATGTTAAATATTTTTCAAAATTAGGAAGAATACAGACAGGAGCTAAAGGAATAGGAAGATTTGCTTTAGATAGAATTTCAGACAAATGTGAAATGATAACTATTAATAACAATAAGAGTATAATATGGAATGTAGATTGGAATAGCTTCAAAAGAGATGAAAATATAACAGATATTTATGCTGAAATAGAAGAAACTAATTTCAATATACCACAATTCTGTAGTAATATAAAAAACAAAGATTTAAAAGAAAAATTATCAAAAAGTTTTAAAAATAATGGTACAGTATTTAAATTAACTGCATTGAGAGATGGAGAATGGAATAATGAAAAAGTTCTAGATATTAGGCAGACTTTGTCATCATTAATTCCCCCCAATATAAAAAATGAATTTTCTATATATTTTTATGAAGAAAATACAAATACAGAAGATGCTTTAATTATTGCACAAAATATAGATACATTTGATTATAAAACAGAATTCACAGTATCAGAAGAAGGAAATGTACATATAGAAATTATTAGAAACGAGTTCGATTTTAAGGGCGATTTTGAAGAAGTTATGGATAAAGCTAAATTCAAGCAAGAAGATAAAGAATATTTTAAAGGTAAGAAGATTATCAAAGATTTTAAATTAAAAGAATTAATTAGTTTAACAGAAGAGGATTCAGAAAACCCTATAGGAAAGTTTTATGGAATACTATATTTTTATAAATTGATGTCTACAACAAAAGATAGAGAAAAATATTATTATAAAGACTCAACTGGAAGAAAAAATATGATAAAAAGCTTTGGAGGTGTTAAACTATACAGAGATGGATTTAGAGTAAAACCTTATGGAGAATACGGAACAAGTGATTATGATTGGCTATTGTTGGCTAATAGAAATAGAAAATCTCCTGCTGCTTTATCTCATAAAACAGGAAAATGGACTGCTAGTTCAGACCAAATTTTAGGAACTATATATATATCAAGACTAAATGAAAAGCTTAAAGACCAATCAAATAGAGAAGGAATAATTGATACTAGAGAGTTTGAACTTTTTAAACAAACAATATTAGAAATAATATCAGAGTTTGAGAAGGATAGACAATATGTTGGTAGAAAACTTTCTGACTATTACGATGAAAAAACGGAAGTAGAAAGATTAAAGAGACAATTTCTTGAGCAAGCGGAAAAAAAGAGAAAACAAAATTGCAATAATAAAAAGGAAAAAACTGAAAACAAAAAAGATGAACAAAAGGAAACTGAAACATTAAGTATTTATGATGCATCTAGAGTTATAGAAAAACAGGATGAAACTATAGAAGGATTAAATCAAGAAAATATTACTCTAATGTCACTAGCTACTATAGGTATATCTACTAATACATATATACATGAAATTGAAGAAAGTCATCATATATTAGAAAGAAAGATAGCATTAATAAAAAAAGAAATTATGAACAATACTGATAAAGAAAGAATTATGAAAAATATAGAACAAGTGCAAAATAATATTGAAAGAATGAATTCTTGGTTTTCAGTTACATTACATTCTATAAGAAAGAAAAAACGAGAGCTTGTTGAGAATAATATAAATAAAATCATAGAAGAGCAAATAAATTTGTGGAATGATATTAATAACGGAAGAAATATAGAAATAAACTTTTATAATGCGGAAGTAGTAATGTTTGAATGTATAGAATGCGAAATTATAAGTATAATAAGTAATTTAATTTCAAATAGTATAGCTTCATTTGAAATTGGAAATAATAATGAAAAAAATATAATAAATATTAAATTAATAAAAAAAGACAGCGGATTTAAAATAGAATATAATGATAATGGATACGGTTTAGTACCAATTTATAAAAACAATCCATATAAAATATTAGAAGCAAATGAGACTAGTAAAATAAATAAAAAAGGACAAAAAGAAGGAACCGGAATGGGAATGTGGATAATAAACAATATTGTAACAAAATACGCAGGAAAGATTGAATTATCTAAAAATACAAAAGAAAAAGAGGGTTTTTTCATAGATATTAATATTGATGGAAAGGAAATTATTCATGAATAAAGTTGGTATTATAGAGGATTTAGATGATAGCTTTAATGATTATAAAGAAATATTTGAAATGGAAGGTATAGAATTAATTAGAATAGAAGAATTTGAAACTATAGATGAGCTTCATAAAATAATATTAGATAAGGAACTAGAAGCATTAATCATAGACTATAAGTTAAAACCGAGATATAGCTTTTTAGGAACGGAAATAATTAGTAAATTGAATAAAATTATGCCGGATTTTACATGTTTTATACTTACTGTATATCCAGATGAATCAATAGAAGAAGAAATGGTTTCAAGTAATTCTATATATGATAAGAAGAAGGTTACTATTCCAGATAAAGAAGAATATTTTAAATTTGTAGGAGATATAAAACATGCAGCTAATGTTTTTAATAAGAGAAAAGAAAGTTTATTAAAAGAATATAGAAAGAATATTTGTAATGAAGACCATAAAGATGGACTAGATGCTAAAGTAAAAGATGAAATAAAGCAAAAATATAGGCTTTTAGCAAATTATGGGATAGTAGAAAATATACCAACAGAAATGTTAGAGCCAGAGGCGCAGAAAAAGATGGATGAATTAATAGAAAAAATAGATGAATTTATGAATAAAAAATAGAGGTAATAATTGTGGGAAGAGTACATGGTGATATAGTAATAAGAAGAAGAAACAATATAGATAAAAGAGATGATTATACAAAATATAGAAAAGAGTTGCAGGAAGATTTTAACAATATCTGTGGATACTGCGGAAAAGACAAAAGATGCTTGTATGAAGAACACGAATTAGATCATTTTGTTCCTAGAGGGATAGATGATACAAGGATAAATGATTATTATAATCTAGTTTATGCATGTAAAAAATGTAATGGAAGTAAACAAAAAGACTGGCCGACAAAAGATAAAAATATACCCCACAATGAAAAAATTGGATATTGTGATCCTGCAACAGAAGAATTTGATGAACATTTAGGTAGAGATGATGAAGGAAATATATTTTACAAAACAGAAGTAGGTAAATATATGTATAAAAGATTTCATTTTGATATTAGACCAATTTCTTATGTATGGAAACTTATGGAACTAATGAAAAGAGAAAATGAATTATGCAGCATAAAAAATAAAGATTTAGAAAGACTAGAAATTTTAGATAAAATAAAAGAGTTGAGAGAATATTTAAGATATAATGTTTGATAATATATAATGTAACAATAACCAAATAGACTTATAAAAATACAGTTTATTTGGTTATTGTTTTGCTATGTATATAATCTTCCGGCTATGCCGGTAGTAACATAGGTTTTAGCTTTGTAGCAAAGCAACTCCCTTCATGGTATAATATCAATATTTTTCTATCATATGAAAAAATTTTAAGAAGATTTAATGTGTTAGGAATAACTACAAAAAACGGAAAAGAAATTACACACACAGATTTGAGAAAAGCTATAAATGTTATGTTAAAAAAGCATCCTACATGTAGATGGAGAAGTGAAAAAATAAAAAGTAATAATTATTTTATTTTGATTGAAGGATATTTATGGCTAAAACAGGTGTATTTTCAAAAAGAAAAATCTTTGATAGATGCTGATATAGATTTTTTTGAAAATAGAATCAAACAATATGAAGAATTACTAAAAGTTGAACATAATGATAATTGGTGTAATGAAGATATGGATATAAAACAAATATGTGAGTATTTCAATAGAAAAGATATTACTGTTAGGAAAGCAATTAAGAAAATGTGTGATAGTGGCTTTGATGAATATAAGTTTTTAGTTAATAAAAAAGTAGTAATTTCTAAAGAAGGAGTAGAATGGCTTTGTAAAAATGTATTTAAGCAAAAATATTTGGATTTACTAGAAGAATATAAAATGGAGTTAACAGATCTATATATCGAGGCAGGTTATCCTTATGACAATTTTTTTCATAAAAATTAAAAAACATATTGACAGCAAAACAAATGTTTGATAGTATATAAATGGAAAAATTATTGTTAAATTAATTGTATAAAATATTGAAATATGATAGAATTTGTTTGAAGAAAGACATCTGGTAATATGTCAAGATAAATTTTAAAAATATTTAAATTTTTTTTAGTACATTGATAATGAAAAG
>CANRED010000039.1 GCA_947629555.1 uncultured Clostridia bacterium
AATATAGAGTTCATTCCTTAAAAGTAGCCTAATATAAACTTAATCAAAAAAGTGTCTAACTTTTTGGGTTCAGTTCATTTATCTTGCCCCCTCTTTGAATTAAAACTAATTTTACATTTTTCTAAATACACCAGCAACTTTTCCTAATATTTCACATGTTGGAACTATTATTGGATCCATTGTACTGTTTTGTGGCTGTAATCTTATATGATCTTTTTCTTTATAAAATGTTTTTACTGTTGCTTCATCACCTATTAATGCAACAACTATTTCTCCGTTATTTGCTGTATTTTGTTTTTTTACAAGAATGTAATCTCCATCTAATATTCCTGCTTCTATCATGCTTTCGCCTCTAACTGTAAGCATAAAGCTTTCGCTGTTTCCAACAAAATCTATAGGTATAGGAAATGTATCTGTTACATTTTCTACTGCTAATATTGGCTCTCCTGCTGTAATTTTTCCTATAACTGGAACTTCTACTAATTCTTTTCCACTATATATTGGTTTTTCTTTTCTAGGTTGATTATCTTCAAGTCCGCCTTTTAATAATTTTAATGTTCTACCTTTTTGATCTTCTTTTTTAATATATCCTTTTTCGGTTAATTTTGCTATATATCCATGTACTGTTGCAGTTGAACTTAAACCTACTGCTTTTCCAATTTCTCTAACTGATGGTGGATATCCATGTGTTGCAACATGTTTTTCTATGAATTTAAGTATTGCCTTTTCCCTTTTATTTAGCTCATCTGATGACTTTTTTCTCATTATACATCACTCCCACAAACTTATTTGCCAATATAATATCATACAAACATAAGTATGTCAAACATTTTTTCTATTTTTAAAAAAATTTTTTATTATCTATTTAAAAACGGGTTGCATAGCATGCAACCCCTACAGTATTCAAAAAATTTTATACAAAATTTTAAATATATTTTTTTATAACATCATATAATTTATGAATTGGCAAGCCTACTACTGTTGTATAATTTCCGTTAATTTTTTCTACATGTACACCAAATTCACTTTGTATTGCATATGCTCCTGCTTTATCTAACGGATTTCCTGTTTGTATCCATTTTTCTATTTCTTCCTCTGTTATATTTTTAAAATATACTTCTGCAGTATCGTAGTCTATGTATTCTTGGTATTTGCCATTTTCTTCTATTAATACGCATAAACTTGTTATTACTGTATGTTTTTTTCCTTGTAATTCTTGTATCATTCTTTTTGCATCTAAAGCATCTTTTGGTTTTTCATATAGTTTTTTATTCATTATTACCATACTATCTGAGCCAATAACAATTCTATTGCCTGAAGTTTCATCAAATACTTTTTTTGCTTTTATATATGCTAATCGCTTTGATTCTTCTTCTATGGTTAATCCTTCTACATGTGTTTCGTCTGCATTACTTACAATTACTTCGTAATTTTTTGTTATTAAGTTCATTAATTCTTTTCTTCTTGGAGATTTTGATGCTAATATTATTCTCATTTTTATCACCCTTGAATTTATTTTTGTTAAAGCAATATTTTTTCGGGTCGCCTAAGGACGCCCGACCCCTACACCAAAATTTGCGAAAGCAAATTTTGTACTATTAACTATTCACTATTCACTATTCATTGTGCTCGCAAGAGCACACTTTTAGTCGTACCATTCTAGTTCCCAATCTATAAATCTTACTGTGTCTCCTTCTTTTATTCCCATTTTTTTCAACTCATCTTCTACACCTAATTGTTTTATAGATTTTTGGAAATAGTACATGGATTCATTATCTTCCATATTTACTCTACCTAATAGTCTTTCAATGCATGGCCCTTCTACAATATATTCACCTTTTTCTATTCTTATTGTAAAGTCGTCTTCCTCTTCTTCTAATGTATATACTACTCTTTCATCAACATCAAATATATCTTCTTTTGGTAAAGTTTTTAATACTTCTGCAACATGCTCAAATAGCTCACTTACTCCTGTGTTTGTTGCTGCTGATATTTTAAATATTTCCATGTTATTTTCTTTTGCAACTTTTTCTAATTCGTTATATAAATTTTCGTCTTGCATTACATCTATTTTATTTGCAACTATTATTTGTTTTCTCTTGCTTAATTTTTCACTATATTTTTTTAACTCTGCATTTATAGTGTTAAAATCCTCTACAGGATTTCTATCTTCAGAACCAGATACATCTACTACATGTAGCAACAATCTTGTTCTTTCAATGTGTCTTAAAAATTGTAATCCTAATCCTACTCCGTCGCTTGCACCTTCTATTATTCCCGGAATATCTGCTAAAACGAAACTATCTCCATGTTTTGTTTTTACTACTCCTAAATTAGGTTCTAATGTTGTAAAATGGTAATCTGCAATTTTAGGTGTTGCAGAAGTTACCATTGATAATAACGTTGATTTTCCTACATTTGGAAATCCTACTAACCCTACATCTGCTAATAATTTTAATTCTAGAATTACCTCTTTTTCTATTCCTTTTTGACCTGCTTGAGCAAAGTGTGGAGCTTGTCTTGTTGAGGTTGCATAGTGTGAATTTCCCTTTCCACCTCTACCTCCTGGTAATATTAGTTCTGTTTGACCTACAGTTGATAAATCTGCTATTATTTTTCCTGTTTCTGCTTCTTTTACTACTGTTCCTATTGGAACTTTTACATATATGTCTTCTCCGCTTTTCCCCTGGCAATGTCCACCACTACCGTTTTTTCCGTTTTCTGCTTTAAATTTCTTTGTAAATCTAAAGTTTATTAGCGTGTTTGAATCTGGATCAACTGTAAAATATACATCTCCGCCTTTTCCGCCGTCTCCACCATCTGGTCCACCAGCAGCAATATATTTTTCTCTTCTAAATGTTATTGCTCCATTTCCTCCGTCACCAGATTTTATTATTATTTTTGTATAATCTACAAACATTAAATTTCTCCTTTCGGTTTTTAGTATCATTATTTATAGATACAGTAATATAAAAATATAAACGAATTGAAAGTAATTTGCAGTTAGATATTGTTAATAAATTTTGTTAGGGAATCTCAAAAACTTGTTCTTTGAGGGCGCTGACAAAATTTATTTTACAATATCTACAAAAATTAGCTTGAACGAGTTTTATTTTTATATTATTGTATCTATATTTACAATTATACTATTAATCCAACTTTTTCCTTTACATCTTTTAAAGTAACAGAAGCTATTTTTCTTGCGTTTTCATCGCCTTTTTCATATATTTGTTTTATATAATCTTTATTTGATAATAATTCATTATATTTACTTTGTATAGGTTTTAATTTTTCTACAACAGCATATGCTACTGCCATTTTGAAGGTTCCATATCCCTGTCCTTCAAATTCTTTTTCTATTTCTTCTTTACTTTTTGAAGTAACTGCACCATATATTTGCATTAAATTACTTACACCGGGCTTATTTTCTGGGTCATATTTTACTAAATTATCTGAATCTGTTACTGCCTTCTTGAATTTCTTAACTATATCATCTGGTGTATCATTTAAGAAAATTACATCATTTAAATTTGTTGCACTTTTACTCATTTTTGCTTCTGGATTTTGTAATCCCATTATTTTCGCACCGGAACGTGTTATATAGGCTTCAGGCACTTTAAAAGTATCTCCATATATTTTATTAAATCTTTCTGCTATATCTCTTGTTAGTTCAAGATGTTGTTTTTGGTCTTCTCCTACTGGAACTAAATCTGCTTGATAAAGGATTATATCTGATGCCATAAGTACTGGGTATGTAAATAATCCACTATTTATATTATCTGCATGTTTTGCTGATTTATCCTTAAACTGTGTCATTCTTGACAATTCTCCCATGTATGTATAACAATTTAATATCCAAGACAATTCACTATGTGCACTAACATGTGATTGTACAAATATATTATTTTTTTGTGGATCTAATCCTGCCGCTACATATAACGCAATTAATTTTAATGCGTTTTCTCTTAAAGTATTAGGATCATTTCTTACTGTTAATGAATGTAAATCTGCTATCATATAATAACAATCATATTGCTCTTGCATTGTTACCCAATTATTTATTGCTCCTAAAAAATTTCCTAAAGTTAAATTTCCTGTTGATTGTACTCCACTTAATACTCTTTTTTTATCCATACAGATTCAATCCTTTCATATAATAAAATTAATGTAAGCATTATATCATAAATAGAATATATTATCAAACTTTTAAATTGAATTTATCAATCGGCCCATACACATTTGCAATGAATTTTCTTAATACAAAAAAATAGGAGCTTTTTCAAGCACCCTATTTTTGGTTCGAATAATATTTTTAATTTTAGTGATAATATTCACATTTTCCTTCGCACCATTTTCCTTTATAACTTCTGTTTGAACAAGATCCGTCTTCATTACAATAATCACATTTTGTGCAAGCTGCCATATCAAACACCTCCATTTTTTATTCATAAATTTATTATACAATTTTTATAATAAATTGTCAATTGATATATTTTCTTTTTATCCTCTTGATCTTCTTTTATCTATTACATAGCTACTACCTAATATAATTTTTGATGTATGCTTTACTTGTGCTCCTACTTCTGCTATTTCAAGTGTATTATAAAATCTCTTTTGATCTGCTATTACTACACCTATGGATATTGATGTAAGAGCAAATTGTTCTAGTATTCCTTTTCTATTTGCAATTTCAAAATATCCCCTTTCCAAATCTTCGTCTGAAAAATATCTTTGTATTCCTGCATCAAATTCAGCAATAACATCTTGACATATTTTTTCGCAATCTGCATCTTCTCCAACTAACGCAACAAAATCATCTCCACCAATATGTCCAACAAAACAATTTTTATCGTCCTCTATATGTACATATTTTTGTATTGTTCTTGCTGTGAATTTTATTATTTCATCTCCTTGTAGGAAACCATATATATCATTGTATGCTTTGAAATTATCTAAGTCAAAGTATAGTACACCAAAAGTTTCTTTATTTAGTAATCTTTTCTTCATTTCTGCCTGTATTTGTACATTTCCCGGTAAACCTGTTAATGGGCTTACTCTTCTATTGGTATACATTAATCTTACTATGTTCTTTATTGTGTAATATAAATAATCGTCATCTAATGGCATTAGAATGTAATATTCCACTTCATTTTTTAGTATTTCTAATCTATGTTTTTTATCTGTGTTTGAAGATAATACTATAATTGGTGTTATACTATTATCTTCATTTTCTCTTATTTTTTTACAAAGCAAGGCTATATCTTCACTTATTGTATCTTCATTAATTATTATTAATGATGGTATATTTCTAAGTGCAATATCTATTTCATTTGTTTTTATATTAGAAAATCTAAACTGTTTTTCTTCTTTAAATCGAGTTTGGATATCTTTTAAAATATATTGACCTTCGTCTATTATAAATATATCTTGTATCATGTGTGTATTCCTCACTTTTATCTATTTTTTCCTGATTGATTCTATTTTTTGGTTTAAAAATTCTGATAATTTTATATTTTTCATTGTTGGGAATGCTTTTCTTAACCTGGCTGTTTGTTTTTCCAATTTAATCTTCAAAGTTTCTTGCTTTTCTTTTAGTTCGTCAATAACATGTTGTAAAGTTTCACTTTCTTTTGCTTTGTTTTCTGCATATTCTTTTATCTTATCAAGTTCTTGTTTTATGTTTTTCGTTATATCATTAAGTAAGTTAATACTTACATTTATGTTATATACTTTTATTACACTAAATATATAATCTATTGTTATTATGGCAAATAATATTATATCTGCATACATCAAAAGTTCTTTTGGAACAGTACCTATTATATCTTGTATTGGTGGGTGAATTAGTTTAGTAAATATAACTGCTAATATTCCCCAATAGCATGAATTTAATAAACAAACTCTTCCTTTTATATTAAATTTATTTTTTGAATAATCCCAATACTTAGTTTTAAAAGCTTTTTCTAGTAAAAATCCAACAATATATTCCCATATAGATAATACAAAAAATCCTATTATGAATAACAGAATAATATTGTCGGAAAATCTTTTTAAAAATATAAGCATTATTAATGCGCCGAACCCATAAATCGGGCAAAATGGTCCATATAAGAATCCACTATTTATTGGTTTTCTTGCAAGAATAGTTTTAAATACAGATTCTAAAACCCAACCCAAAAATGAATATATTATAAAATATGCTATTAAACTATTTATTCCCATACATTGCTCCTTGTATTTTTCTTTTGTTATTGCTGAGGAGTATAAGTCTCTCTACCTTCTTTTCCTCCTACTAATCCTTCTATACTATAAGCATATACCACAAATTCATTTTCTCCCTCTACAAAAGGATGTGTATATTGTACACTTATTATTTTTCCATCACTAGAATATTCTGCTACAACATTTACAGTTGCCCATACTTCATCTGTATAATAAAGTCCTTCTAATGGTATTGTGTTTCTCTCTCCGTTTAAAGTAAAATCTATTTTGCTAAGACCATCATCACAAACTGCAGTTATTACCGCTGCATCTCCTTCTATTGTTTTTTCTATTTTAACTTCAGGTCTTATTTTTCCTTGAAAACTTTGTGTTTTTTCTTGATTATTTCCAGCTTTATCTACAGCTATTACTTGTAAAGTATTAACACCTTGTTTTATATTAATAGATTCTTCTATAGTTTGTTTATTATCTTCTTGTGGATAAACTCTTTCAGCTTCTTCATCGTTCCAAGAGTATTCTATATAGTCTAACTCTAAATTATCTGTTGCTATTATTTTTATATTTTCTCCAATTATATTTAATTCTATTTTAGGTTTTTCTTCATCGTCATCATATATTGATGTATCTGATGTTGGTAATGGAGATGGTGTTGATGGTATTAGACCATGTTTATTTTTATTAGTATTTAATCCAACTACACCTTTTATTATTAGAATACTACCAAATACAATTATTGCTATACTAAAAAACATGATAATTTTTTTTATGTCCGTTGTATTATTATTTTTGTTTTTATTTCCTATCATCAGTATTTGGTTCATATCTTTTTCTCCTTTTTTATATTTTTACCCATTTATACATTTTATAATACTTTTGTATTATATCATTTGATTTATTAATTGTAAATATAATTTTAGCTTACTATTAAAAAATCTTGAAGGTTAGTCAATCATATGTCACACTTTCTTGAAAAATATATTCTTTGAGTACTCTATATTGTTACAAACGATT
>CANRED010000040.1 GCA_947629555.1 uncultured Clostridia bacterium
CTAAAATTTAGCCCTAAAACTAAATTTTTAGGGCTAATGTTTTAAAAATTTTGGGACATTTTCAAATTTCATTGACAATATTAAAAAAGAAAAGCCACAGTTCGAGTAGGAACTGTGGTGGGAGAATCAAGCAGGGTTTATTTTGCTTTTAAAGGGTAACTTACGATACATTGTTTCAGTACCTTCAAAAACATAGTATACTAGCTTTTCTTCCGCTATTGGATATGCTGTTAATCCCAAATCTTCTAGATTGGTCTCCTTTGACACATCCAACTGCTTGTTGTCTAATAACCGCTTGAACATTTTTTATACCTCCAATAAATTTTTATGACATAAGTGTATCACATAATTACGAAAAAATCAATTTATAATTACTGAATAATACTGAAATATAGCGACTTTATTCGACAAAATACAATATATGGAAATTTAAATAATAAGAATAATATTTACTTTTTATTAATATTTATATAAAATAATGTAAACAATAAATTAATAGGAGAGTGATTTATATGTTAAAACACATAACCAGTAATGAATATGAACAAGAGGTAACAAATTATGATGGTAAAGTATTAGTAGACTTTTTTGCAACATGGTGTGGACCATGCCAAATGTTAGGTAAAGTTTTAGAAAAAATATCTGAAAATGATGATATAAAAATAGTAAAAATAAACATAGATGAAGAAACAAAATTAGCAATGGATAATGATGTAGAAGTAGTACCAACAATGATTTTATATAATAATGGCGAGGTAGTAGAAAGATTAGAAGGATATATGGACGAAGAAGAATTAAAAGAAATTATTTCTAAATAAACAAATTGGGGACGCGTCTAAAAAACAGCATTTTGCTATTTTTTAGACGCGTCCCCAATTTGCTTAAACGTATATAATATGCCACAAAAAGCAAATAAATAATAAGTGCACAGGGTAAAAAATGTATAAGAAATATTTAATTTTTTTACCTTGTTTTTTATTATATGAATTAATAAAAAATATAGGCAATATAGTGGATATACAAAGTAAAGAGTATATATGTACATTACCATATTTAAATATATTAATTGAATATTTTATTATTGTACATAAAATAAATGATAAGCTCATTAAAAATTTGTTATCTTTAAATATGTAGAACAATAAAATTATACTAACACCATAAAAGCCATAATCACAATGAGCAATTTGACTAATATATCCAATAAATACACAAATTGTTAAAGACAATATTTTATATGGTACTTTGTCATATACAATTATACAAACTAAGCCTAATAGTAAAGTAAAAAATATATTGAGTGCAGGACCAGTTGAAATTAGGTTATGAAAAAGTATAAATGGACATTGAGAAATGATTGCAAAAATAAATAATCTAAGAATATATTTTTTTAAATTCTTTGTGTGAGAATATCCTTCATTTATTTGAAATGCAAATATAGGAAAAGCAAATCTGCCAATGAAATTGAAAAAAGACATTTTACCATGGTATACAAGATATCCAATATGATCTAAAAACATTGTAAAGCATGCAATTATTTTCAATACAAAACTAGACATAAACTCCTCCATAATTTATAGTAAAATTAATATATCATATGGATAATAAAAATACAATAAATTAATAAGCCATAATATGTAAATTATATTATATAAGCATAACATTATATATTTTTTTGTTCATTCACAAAAAAGATATATAATGTTATGCTTGGCAAATGCTTAATTATTTTTTGTTAAGATTAAACAGCTTTAAATTATTCGATTTATAAATTTTACATATGTCACAGTCTTTGCATAAATAAATTCTATCATCGAAAATAAGTTTTAAAGTATTAATAAATTCGTCTTCAGAACAATTTATTAAATGTATATAAATCTTTTGCGGCAATAATGTAAGTAATGTATTTAGTGCATAATCATTTGATGAAAATGATATATCAGATAAGTATTTAGCCTCAAATACATGATCATTTGTATTTATTATATTATGAGCTTCATCTAATAAGGTGGATTCCTGGTTTGCATAAATTAAGTGGACTAAGGGTATTTGACTTTCTTTAGAATTTATATAAATCTTTAATAAATTTACAAATTCTGAATATTCTCTTTCCACTAAAAATTTATTAACACTAAAATCCACGGCCTCGTCTAATATACTAATATAATCTTTTAATCTAAAATTAATAAATCCATCTAATATCATATTTTTGTTGTAGATTATATATTTTAAGACAGAAATAAAAACGATATTTTTTCTTTCAGAAAATTCTGAATTTTGATTATCTGATAAAGAATCAAAACATATATTGTAAATTTTATTTTTTTCGATATCATTAAAGTAGAAGTAATTGCAATTAATTATTCTTTTTACTATATTTTTTTCATAAAAATTAATTATTATTTCAGATAGAATTTCTGCAAGTTTAGAATAAAATAAGTCAATAGAGTTGCCTCTATAATGCACTATTACATTTTTATAATTTTTAAAACTATTTTGGGACAGATAAATATCGTTTAAGTCTATATTTTCTAAATTATTTAGTAGAGTATTTATAGTATTATTATTATTTGTTTTAATACATATAGAATTAACCACAAAAAAAACTCCTCTCGCATATATGTAATAGTATCTACTAAATAAGAATAGATATACATATTTTATTCGCTAAGAGAAGTTTTTGAAACTTATCCTTAATAATAAATCATATAATCAATATCATCAAAAATTTTATCTTTTTCATAAATATTTTTTAAAAATGTTTCATCAATATCATCATTTTTTAGTTGATAATATAATTTTGTAAATCGACCAATATGGTCTTTTATACGTTTCTTTGCATAATCTACCATAGTTCCGTTAGTAATTATAAATAACCAATCACTACTTTGAGCCAATAATAATTCTCTAGCACATTGATTTAATGCAAATTGTTTTAATTTATTGCTCTCATTAGGAAAGAGATGAGCAAGTTCAACCATTCTGTCTCCAGCCTTATGCAAATGTCTATGAACATAATCATTAGTAGGATTTAGCCAAACCTCACTATATCCATTTGCACCCCAACTAGAACGGCAAGGACTGCAAATTTGAATATTAGGATATTTATCTATATATTCTCCTGGTGTAATAAGTTTAAAATTGCAATCATCATAATATATTTTTTTAAATAAAACATATAACCAGTATGGACCTTCATACCACCAATGACCATAAAGCTCAGCGTCATAAGGACATACAACAATTGGAGGAGTATCCATAACTTCACTTAATTCGTTTATTTGACTTTGTCTACAATCAAAAAAATGACCGGCTTGTTTTTCAGCAGAATCCATAGCCCACCTAGGATTATAGTAATCTTTAAAATTGCCTTTAGAGGTAATTCTATAATATTTTATGCCAGTATCAACTCTGGCACCGTTTGATGCAATATATGGTTTAATATAATCATAATCTGCTTCATAACCAATATCTCTATAAAACTCTCTATAATTAAAATCACCAGGATAACCATTAACAGAGCTCCAAACTTGCCTTGATGTATCTATATCTCTTCCAAAGGCAATAACTCCTTCTGGGGAAACAATAGGGGCAAAAGTACCATAAATAGGAGTAGGATTGGCATATAATATACCATGAGATTCTGTAATTATATATTCTATTCCAAATTCTT
Organism: uncultured Clostridia bacterium; assembly: GCA_947629555.1. Classification (GTDB taxonomy): domain Bacteria; phylum Bacillota; class Clostridia; order TANB77; family CAG-508; genus CAKPQL01. Next base: position 3,674 of record CANRED010000040.1, read on the forward strand.
TTAGGTATTTATCTACTTCTGGAACATATCCGCATTCAGGAAGCCAAATACCACGAGGGTGTTTTCCAAAGTATTTTTCATAAGTTTGGACTCCAACAGCAATTTGTGCTTTTACTGTTTTTTCATTAACATATAAAATAGGAAAATAACCATGCGTTGCGCCACAAGTAATTATTTCAAGTACGCCAATATCTTGAAAATACTTAAAAGCATTTATCAGATTACAGTTGTAAACATCTTTAAAAATGTGTAAATCATTACTATATCTATCAAAATAATATTTAGATAATTCATTTAATTGTTTATCTTCTGCAGTTCTTTGTAATTCTTTTTTACATAATTCTATATGTGATTTTAAGTATTTAATATACCTTTTTTGTAAAAGTGGGCTTGCAAGCATTGAAAGAAGAGGAGGTGTAATAGACATTGTAATTCTAAAATCAACCTTTTCTTCTTCTAGTTTTTTAAAATTAATTAATAAAGGAATATAAGTTTCAGAAATTGCTTCATACAACCATCTTTCTTCTAAATAGTCTTCGCTTTCTGGATGATGTACAAATGGTAAATGTGCATGTAAAATGAAACTAACATACCCTTTTGTTTCTTTATTATTCATTATATTCTCCAATCTAAATTAAACGTATAAAGATTTATTTAAATGTAGATGTAGGATTACTAGAAGATGGATTACTTAAGTCAAAGTTATTAACTATATCTTCATTGGTATAAATTTTACTATATAATTTTTTATAAGCATCATATATACTATAAATTCTACCTATTTTTTTCATAAATGATAAGTTGGCAATATTTTTTGAATATGTAAAATTATTTTTTACATTTCTAAAATATACAGTATCTGATTGATTTTCAAATAAAATATGATCATTAGGACTTTCTATTTCATTAGAAGATGTAACATAAATATAATTATTTGGAATAGAATAATTTTTGTTTTTTGGCTTACGACCTAATTCAATAGTATATTTGCATTTTGAATCATTTACATCTAAATACCAAGAATTAGCAAAATCATTTATTTCAACTTCAAAAGAAGAATTTGTATGATCATTGTGAACTACTAGTACAGGTACAGTATTATCAAAAAAATCGGGTCCAAATTCACTAATATATTTATTTCTATCATCGTCTGATATATCCCAATAGATAAATAATTTTTTTGGAGTTTGTGCTAATATTTTAACAATAGTCTGATTATATCTATATGGTAAATCATAATATTCAGTAGAATTTGTAGCTTTTACAGATTTTTTTGTTACCTTTTTTGCACTTGCAGAAGCTTTTGTAGTTTTACTACTTGCTTTAGTCTTTGTTGTTGTATTTTTTGTAGATAATGACGCCTTTGTCGTTTTGTTATTTGTTGTTTTTTTAGTAGTTGCAGACGTCTTTGTGTTTTTACTATTCTTTTTAGTTAAGGAAGACTTTTTAGAAGATGATACTTTTTTATCATCCTTAGAAACAATTTTTTTACTTTTTGGAGTAGGCTTTACCTTCTCTGTTTTGATTTCTTTTTCAATATCTTTTGTTTTTTTTGGCATTAAAAATTCCTCCTTAGTAAATACGAATAAACTCTCTACGATATATTATATCAAATGCTAAATAAATTCAATAGAAAAATATTAAAAAAAACATATTTTTTTGTAAATATTTATTTACTTTTGTAAAATTATCTTATACAATGTAATTGTAATTTGTTATACACTAAAGAAAATGACGAAAGGAGCTAAACCAATGAAAATATTAATGCTAACATGGGAATACCCACCAAGAATAGTTGGAGGAATAGCGAGAGTAGTACATGATTTATCAAAGAGATTAATAAAAGATGGACATGACGTATATGTTATAACATATAAAGATGGAGACGTACCAGAATTTGAAAACGATAAAGGGGTTAAAGTATATAGAGTTAATAACTATATAATAAACCCTAATAATTTTATAGATTGGGTTATGCAATTAAATTTTAATATGATAGCAAAAGCAAATGAAATTATAGCAAAAGAAGGAAATTTTGATGTTATACATGCACACGATTGGCTTGTTGCATATGCAGCAAAAACTTTAAAAAATTCTTACGGAACGCCACTTATATCTACAATACATGCAACAGAAGCTGGAAGAAATAGTGGAATACATGATGAAACACAAAGATATATAAACGATACAGAATGGCTATTAACTTATGAATCTTCAGAAGTAATAGTTAATAGTAATTTTATGAAAAATGATATACAAAGATTATTTGGATTACCTTTTGAAAAAATAAATGTAGTGCCAAATGGAATAAATATGACAAATTTTAATGGTATAGAAAGAGATTATGAATTTAGAAGACAATATGCTGCAGATAATGAAAAAATAATATTATTTATGGGAAGATTAGTATATGAAAAAGGAGTTCAACATTTAATTTCTGCAATGCCTAAAATACTTAACGGTTATCATGATGCAAAACTAGTAATAGCTGGCAAAGGCGGAATGATAGATGAGCTTAAAGCACAAGTTGATGCAATGGGAATAAGTAACAAGGTATATTTCACAGGATATTTAAATCAAAAGCAGGTATGCAAAATGTATAAATGCGCAGATGTTTCAGTTTTCCCAAGTACATATGAACCATTTGGTATAGTTGCTTTAGAAGCAATGCTTGCAGGAGTTCCAACAGTTGTTTCAGATGTAGGTGGATTAAATGAAATAGTAGAACATGGAGTAGATGGAATGAAAAGCTACGCCGGAAATCCAAATTCATTAGCAGATTCAATATTAGCGTTATTGTTAAATCCTGCATTATGCGATAGTGTTGTAAAAAAAGCAAAGGCAAAGGTAAAAGAAGAATATAATTGGACAAAAATTGCTCAAGAAACACATTTTATATATCAAAAAGCAATTTGTCAGACAATGGCAGAACGCCAAGCAAATCAAATAGCACAAGAAAAAGCAAAAAAGGCAAAGAAGGCAAAAAACACAGAAGGAGAAATAACAAATTTACTAGCTTTCAAGAAAAGACATGCTTATGCGTAAAATATTAATATAAATAATTATATGGGGGTGCATTTATATGCGCCCCAAAATATGAACTATACCCCAAAAAGTAGACTTTTTAGAAATAAAAAGGTATACTAGAAAAGGAGGTATAAAAAAATGGGAA
>CANRED010000041.1 GCA_947629555.1 uncultured Clostridia bacterium
GACCCGCAACACAAAGGAGAAATAAAATTATGCAAAACGCTATAACCCTTGCTACTGTACACACACACACACACACACATTATGTAGCCTAGAAACTGAAAAACCAAATAAAAACATAAATAGAAACACAATTATTTATGTGTATTTTTAATACGCATAAACGGTTGTGTTTTTTTGTTGTAATTTGACAAGTTGCGAATAATAATATTATTTTTTATTGCGTTCTCCAAGGCGTTTAAGATACAGACTATTCAAATATTAGAGACACATTCTAATGGAATTAAAGACATAACGACTCAAGGTCGAACTCGTAAAAAATATTATTATTATTCTCCACTAAAAATTTACAATAAAACCAAACTGTAGGGGTCGCATGTTATGCGACCCGCTCTCCAAAGGCATACTCAATAAATATTAGTGAATAGTTAATAGTTAATAGTACAAAATTTGCTTTCGCAAATTTTGATGTAGGGAACGACGCCCTCGTCGTTCCGCTACTCCAACGCTCTACCCAATATATTAACGAAAAACAAAATTTGTTAAATAAAACTTTTAAGGAGGAATTCATAATGCAAATGAAAAAAACAAAAAACAAAGGAAAAATAAAAACAACAATAATGATAATTGTAATAGCAATAATATTGTTATTACTGGCTTTTTCAGAAGATATAATGAAATTAGCAAATAAAAACCAAATAAACCTAGCACAAAATGTACAAAACAGCACAGGTAGTGGAGAGCCAAATATACCAACAATATCAGCAGGAATGATCCCAGTAAAATGGGATGGAACAAATTGGGTAATAACAACAAAAAAAGATACTAACTGGTATGATTATGAAAATGGAAGCCCAGCATATATAATGCTAAATGATGGGGTATACCAAAGTGAATTAATACGAGATATGACAGGTAAAAAATTAGCAGAAGAAAACATAGGAGAACAAATACAAGAAAATGAATTAGGAACAATATTTATGTGGATACCAAGATTTACATACAACTCAAAAGATGAAATACAGTACACACAAGCAGAGGTAGAATTAGGTGAAGACTGGACAACTCCAGAAATATTTATGTATTTAACCAATGATGAAACAAAACCAGATTACTCACTAAATGGAATATGGATAGAAGAAAAAGCAGATAATAGTTATTCAAGTAAAATAAAAGAAATGAATAAAGAAGAAGGAATATATGGCTTTTTAGCACATACAAAAGCAGTTCAAATAAACAAAACAGACACAGATATATTGCAAAAATATGTAGAAAACGACGCCACCGTCATTCCGTTAAACGATATAACAAGTACAAATAAAATAATATTAAAAATATTAAATGAAAATAAATATGAGCCAATAAAAGCAAAAATAGCACATAACGAGTCAGAGGGAAAAATAGAAATAACAATAACATATACAAAAAATGGAATAGCCAAAATAGTATATAAAGCTGGAACAGAACTATCATTCGAAAAAACAGATAAAACAATAGTAGCAACAATTGATGTAAAACCAGGGAATAATCATTTTACAGTAATAGATAACAAAAACAATAAAAAAGAATTAGAAGTAACAGTAATACCAAAACTATATGCAACACTATATAAAGATGGAAGTAATTATACATTAGTGTTTACGGCAACAGATAGAAAAATAGAAGGAAAAACTGTATATAAGAATTGTGGAGATATGTCCAATAGAAAAGATGCAGTTAACAAAACCCCATGGTATTATGATAGAGGTCGTATAACACAAGTAGATATACTAGATAAAATATATCCAACATCAACGATAGGTTGGTTTTATGGCTTTAATATAAAAAGTTTAGATTTAAGTAACTTAGATACAAGTAATGTAACAAATATGGACAGTATGTTTGGAAGTTGTAGTGGATTAAGTACACTGGATTTAAGTCATTTAAATACAAGTAATGTAACAAATATGGACGGTATGTTTGGCGGTTGTAGTGGATTAAGTACACTGGATGTAAGTTATTTAGATACAAGCAATGTAACAAGTATGGACGGTATGTTTAGGGGGTGTAAGAGTTTAACCAGTTTAGATTTAAGAAGCTTTGATACAAAGAATGTAACAGATATGAGCAGTATGTTTTCTGGATGTAGGGATTTAACTGATTTAAATTTAAGTAACTTAAATACAAGTCATGTAACAAGAATGAGTCACATGTTTAATGAATGTAGTAGTTTGACTAGTTTAGATTTAAAAAGTTTTGATACAAGAAATGTAACAAGTATGGAGGCTATGTTTTTAAGGTGTACTAGTTTAACCAGTTTAGATTTAAGAAACTTTGATACAAAGAATGTAACATATATGGGCAATATGTTTCAATATTGTAGTGCTTTAAGCAGTGTAGATTTAACGAGCTTTGATACAAGCAGTGCAACAAGTATGCTATCTATGTTTTATGGCTGTAGTGCATTAACCACATTGGATTTAACAAGCTTTGATACGGGCAATGTAAAAACTATGACCTCTATGTTTCATGATTGTACAAAACTACAAAACATATATGTATCGCGTGCAACTTGGAAATTATCATCAGTTACAGTAAATATGTTTACAGGGTGTGGCACATCTTCTGTAACCTATGTAGACTAATAGAATAAAAATATATTAACAACTTAATCGTTAGTACGTATTCCATACTTTTTCTTATTTACATCTTGACAGTTTACAATAATCAATATAAAATATAATAGTATAGTAAGTTAAATTATAGACTATCAAAAATTAGTTATATATATTTATCTGAACATTGAAAATTAAATAGAAAGAGGTGCATATTATGGATAATACATTAGCGATTGTACTTACCTTTCTAATCTCATTAGCAGTTGGAATAGTAGCTGGTTTTATAATTAGAAAAAAGACTGCTGAATCTAAAATACAAAGTGCCGAAAATGAAGCTAAAAGATTATTAGAAAATGCAAATAAAGAAGCTGAAAATAAGAAAAAAGAAGAAATATTTAAAGCAAAAGAAGAAATATTACAAGCAAGAAATGAATTAGATCAAGAGATTAAAGAAAGAAGAAGCGAAGTACAGTTACAAGAAAAAAGAATGATTCAAAAAGAAGAATCATTAGAAAAAAGATCAGAAGTTTTTGAAAAAAGAGAAAACGAACTAGAAGAAAGATTTAAAGAAGTAGAAGCTAAAAAAGAAGAAACAGAGGAAATTTTAAATAAGCAAATTCAAGAGTTACAAAGAATATCTGGTTTATCTAAAGAAGAAGCAAAAAAACAATTATTAGATGCATTAGATAAACAATTAACAAGTGAAAAAGCAGCATTAATAAAAGAAGTAGAAAGTAAAGCTAAAGAGGATGCTACAAAAAATGCTAAAGAAATACTTACTTATGCAGTACAAAAATGCGCAGCAGACCATACCTCAGAAACAACTGTATCTGTTGTTTCACTTCCAAATGACGATATGAAGGGTAGAATTATAGGTAGAGAGGGAAGAAATATAAAAGCATTAGAAACTCTTACAGGAATAGATTTAATAATAGATGATACACCAGAAGCGGTTATATTATCTGGATTTGATCCATTAAGAAGAGAAGTTGCAAAAATTGCATTAGAGAAACTTATTGATGATGGAAGAATACATCCAGCAAAAATAGAGGAAATGGTAGAAAAGGCAAAAGAAGAAGTTGAAGCAACAATCAAAGCAGAAGGAGAAAGAGCAGTTTTAGAAACAGGTGTACATGGATTACCACAAGATATAGTAAAATTAATTGGTAAATTAAAATATAGAACAAGTTATGGTCAAAATGTGTTAAATCATTCAATAGAGGTTTCAAATTTAGCACGTATAATGGCAGAAGAATTAGGATTAGATCCTAAACTTGCAAGGCGTGCAGGTTTATTACACGATATAGGAAAAGCTTTAGACCACGACATGGAAGGAACACACGTAGAAATAGGTGTTGATATTTTAAGAAAGTACAAAGAAAATGAAATAGTAATTAATGCAGTACAAGCACATCATGGAGATGTAGAGCCAAAAACACTAGAGGCAGTACTTGTACAAGCAGCAGATGCAATTTCTGCATCAAGACCTGGTGCAAGAAGAGAAACATTAGAAACTTACATAAAGAGATTAGAGCAATTAGAAAAAATTGCAGATTCATTTGAAGGAGTAGAAAAATCTTTTGCAATACAAGCAGGAAGAGAAGTAAGACTTATAGTAAAACCTGAAAAAGTTTCAGATGATCAAATGGTTATAATGGCAAGAGAAGTTGCAAAACGAGTAGAAAATGAAATGGAATATCCAGGACAAATAAAAGTAAATGTAATAAGAGAAACTCGTGCAATAGAATATGCAAAATAATACAAAAAAGGATGTAAATAAGGACGAAAGTTTTTATTTACATCCTTTTTGTTGTATAGGACAAATTGATGCAAACTAAAAATATTATGAATTAGTAAAAAATAAAATAAATTACTTGACACATGCAAACATATGTTTTATAATGTTTAAAATTACAAATGTTGGGAGTGATATATATGAATAAAGAAAATATACAAACAGAAATTATAGTAAAAGATACTTCTATACATATTATGAGAGTTGGAAATGTGGATTATATTTCTTTAACTGATTTAGCAAAGTATGAAAATGAAAAAGATCCATCTGGTGTTATAAGAAATTGGATGTCTAACAAAGATTCTTTTGCATTCTATAGTTTATGGGAAGAATTATACAATGATAATTTTAATTCCGTGGAATCACACAGAATTAAAATTGATGAAGTAGGATATAATCGTTTTACTATGACACCAAACCGTTGGAAGAAAGAGTTTAATAGTATTGGTATTATTCCAAGTAGTGGAAAATATAGCATAGGAACATATGCGCATCCAGATATTGCATTTGAATTTGCTAGTTGGTTAAATGTTGAATTTAAATTGTATTTAATAAAAGAATTTGAAAGATTAAAACAAAATGAAAGTTATCAAAATAAAATTCAGTGGTCTGTTAGACGAGAATTGGCAAAAACAAATTATAGGATACACACAGATAGCATAAAAGAAAATATAGTGCCTACATTAACTGATAAGCAAAAATTATATGTATATGCAAATGAAGCTGATATTTTAAATGTTGCATTATTTGGAATGACTGCAAAAGAATGGAAAGAGAAAAATCCTAATCTAGAAGGAAATATGAGAGATTATGCAAATATTATTCAATTAGTAATTTTGAGTAATTTAGAAAATTTAAATAGTGAGATGATAGCACAAGGAACAGAGCAAAAAAAGAGACTGGAGAAATTAAATGAAATAGCTAAAAAACAATATAATGTTTTACAAGATAGCAAAGGAATAAAAAAAATAGAAATGCTAGATAATGAGCATAAGAAAAGTGGCTTCGCCATGCGGGTCGTCGAGGACGCCGACCCCTACAATTTAAATCGATTTTTGCTATGCAATAAGAAAAGTGGCTTCGCCATGCGGGTCGTCGAGGACGCCGACCCCTACAATTTAAATCGATTTTTGCTATGCAAT
>CANRED010000042.1 GCA_947629555.1 uncultured Clostridia bacterium
ATTCATTTGAATATTTACTCATAAAAAATGAACCCTCCTTGTTAAACATTTTTGTCTAACTTTTTGGGTTCACTTCAAAATAATCCCTTGCTTATATAAATTATAATCTATCACATTTTTCTATTTGTTTTTCTCCAATTAAAATCACCAATTCTACTTTACACATAAATATTATTTCAATATTTCTTCTACAAACTGCCATGTATATCCATTATCTTTTGAAATGTATTTTGCTCTTGTTTTTCCTTGATTGTAGCCACCATTATACCCTCCAGAAGCTAGTACTGTTAATATTCCCATTTCATCTTTAGTAGGCAAATAAAAATAATCATAACAATCTTGCCATTTTTCTCCATTAGAATTAGATACCGTAAAATTTCCGTTCTGGAAATTTTATTGCTTCAAATGTCTTTCCAGAATCATGTGTTATTAATAATTCTGACTTTTCGCAATATATATTTGTTGGTCTTTCTAAAAAGCCTAGTCCATTTTCAAAAAATTCTATTTTACTTGGTGTTGTTACTTCGATTGTATTTATTACAGTGTATATTTCTCCATTATCTGTTAATTTTCCTATCCTCCATAATGCATCTCCCATAGCCTTATCAATTTCTTCTATAAAATATTCCTCATCTTTACTTATAAATTTGCTATATATATAATTTTCCGGTTTTTTTTCTTCTATTGTATCATTTTTGTTATTATATTCTAACATTCCTTCTAATTCATTAATTTGTAACTTTATCTTTTTTTCATCATTATTTTCTAATTGAAACATGTATTTTGAAATATTAAATTCTTGCCAACTCATTTCTTTTGAATTATTTAACACTTTTAATAATATCTGTGAATATTTTTCTTTTTCTTTTGCTGTTATATTTTCATCTTCTAATTTTTCTTGAACAGTACTATACCCATCTTCCGTAATGATTTTTGAGATATAACTATAATCAACTGGTATTGTAGTTATTTGTCTATTTATATTTTTATCTATAATTATATTTTCTAAATTTATGTAATTAGATAAACAATAACTTGATATTATTATTACAAAACACCATTTAACAAAATCGAAATTTTTGTTGAATATATAAACTGTTATAGGAACAAAGCAAATTATTTCTGTTACCAAAATAATGTACACAAAAATTCTTAAATAAGTTAATCCATATTCCATTTCATACATATGCATTCTATATATTGATGATATAGCTATCATAATTGTATATATTACTAATAATAAATTTAATATCTTTACACCTTTTTCATTATACTTATTTGAAATTAATATGATGATACAATTTATTAATGAAACAAACATAAGTTGAAAAAATCCTGTTCTAGCATAACCTGCGTAATTATATACTACGTTTTTTGCAAACAAAGCTTTTATTTGAATAAAGCAAAATACTATGTATACAATATTTAGTGCAATCAAAAGAAGTTTTATTGTAAATTCATGTTGTTTGTTAATTTTGCTTGATTCTTCTTCATCAGTGCTATAATCTTTTTGAAGTTTTAACACTAACTTCAAAAATAGCAAATATGTAATAATTATAATCATTAATCTTAGTATTAAATTAAATATAACTTCAAGATTTATCTTTTCAAATAAATTTCCAATACCGGAAAATAAATTTGCAAATATACTATCCGCTGATGAAAGTAATATTATGATTATTCCAACTACAATTAGTACAATAAATACAGACATAGTCATTTTCTTTATTTTATCAGTAAAATGTATACCTAGCTTTTCTTTTGTAAACTCTGTTTCATTATCATCATCTAATAATAATTCAATTAAAACATTTAAATAATTTTTGAAAGAATCTTTTTTATGCGTTAGCATAACATACATAATTATATTTAATGTTATTATTACAAATATATTTATAATATTAAAAGTTTTATTCGCAAATATAAAATATGTACTTCCTAATAACATTATTGGTATTATTAATAAAATAGCCCTTTTGTTTTGTACTTTATTTTTTTTATAAAGTATATAATATATAATTCCATTAGCTATTAACAAAAATAGTAGCATTGAAATGCCTATTTCTTTATTATAGAACAAAATAGATTGAATTACTGATACTATAATACTTCCTAAAATCTCCATAAAAAAATATCTCCTTATTTTTGATAATCTAATATATCTCCTGGCTTACAATCTAATATTTCACAGATTTTTTCTAATGTTGAAAATCTTATTGCCTTTGCTTTATTGGTTTTTAATATTGAAAGATTTGCAGGAGTTATACCTACTTTTTCAGCAAGTTCTAATGATGACATTTTTCTTTTTGCTAGCATTACATCTACATTAACAATAATTGGCATTGTTTTTTCTTCCTTTCTTTATATTGTAAAATCATTTTCTTCTTTATATTCAATAGCTTTTTTATATACTTCGTTTAATATTTTTATTCCTATTCCAGCAATAGCAAAAATAATCATAAGCATGATTGAAAAAGCAAATACATAATATAGAAATTCTTCCATTAAATTACTCGTTATTAAAAATATAAGTATTCCTATAAGAAGATATACCGTACTAATAATAAAACAACTATTACTAATTACATTTAAGCTTTTAGAATTGTTTTCGCAAAATAATATGTTGTTTTTAAAATTTTTAAATATTTTAATAAATTGGCCAATTATAAATAATGCTATCATACCTGTAATTATAATGGCAATGAATAAAACTAAATCAAATATATTATTTTGTATATTCTCTTTCATTACTATATGTCTAACAATTTTTCCTATAATTCCTAGCACTATTACATCAATAATACTTATTATAGTAAAAATTGTTTTTAGTCCTACTATCACTTTAGATGATAAACTTTTTTCTCCTAAAATTTTCATTGTAAAATTCCTCCTTCATTTTGCATAAGTATATATTATATATTTTTGTTTGTCAATATTTTTTTATTGTTTTTCGATAATTTAATAATATTAATAAAAATACACTTAATGTGTAAAATAAGAAAAATAAGACAAAGGGACGGAGCTTTTGTCTTATTTTCAAAAAGAAGCATCTACTTTTTTTAGTAAGTGCTTCCTTTATTAGTCAGATAAATTATAACTTATCATATTCTTCATCTTCAACAGGCTCACACCATTCGTTTGAAGTATTTTCCCCAGGTATTTCTACTGCAATATGGCTAAACCAAGAGTCTTTTTTGGCTCCGTGCCAATGTTTTACATTAGCAGGAATTACAACAATATCTCCTACTTTTAAACTTTGTGCTGGTTTTCCTTCTTCTTGATACCAACCTTCTCCTTCAACACAAATTAAAACTTGCCCACCACCTTTAGTTGCTTTATGAATATGCCAATTATTTCTACATCTAGGCTCAAAAGTAACATTGGCAAAACTAACTCCTCCAGTATTTCCTAACATTTTTAAATATGAATTTCCTATAAAATATTTTGCAAAATTTACATTTGGCTCTCCCATTCCAAATGCTCCACCATGAACTTCCTTAATATTATTATCTGCATATACTTCATTTATCATTGGAAATGTACTCCAAGCCTTTGCCCAGCCTGTATAAAATGCAAGTTGTGTAACCATTTCAACAACTTCTTCTTTCTTTATTCCATGCTTTTTTCCTATTATTAAATGTGACTTTAGCTGTGGAAACAAACCTTGAGCCATTAAGGCCGAAATTGTTATCATACTTCTATCCCTTAATGATAGTTTATCTTCTCTGCTCCAAATTTCTCCAAATAATACATCGTCATTAAGTTCAGCAAATTTTGGTGCTAAACTTCCTAAATTATCTCTACCTGCTGTTTGTTTTTCCATAATACATCCATTCCCTTCTTTTTTACTAAATGTTTGTTTTAATCTTTCTATATATTTTTAGTTTTCATTTAGACCTCCTATCCAATTTCTAATAAATTCTTTAGATTCACTTCCCGTAAATCTCTTTCCCTCTTTCCAAGTGTATTCAGGATATTCATTCCTTAAATTTTTTTCACATCCACTTATTCCAGTTCCTCCTGATGTGCAAAAAGGTATTAGAGTTTTACCTGACAAATCCAAACTTTCAATAAATGTATTTATAATAGTAGGAGCTGTGTACCACCATACTGGAAAACCAATTAAAATAATATTATAATCATTTATATTACTTAGTGTTTCTGCAATTTCTGGCCTTGATGATTTATCATTCATTTCTAAAGTTGATCTACTATTTTTATCATTCCAATTTAAGTCTTGTGATGTATATGGTTGTTTTGCTCTAATTTCAAATAAATCTCCTCCTATGCTATCTGCTATATTTTGTGCAACCTTTCTAGTTACACCACTTGCTGAAAAATATGTTACTAAAATTTTACTCATAAAAATTCCTTCTTTCTTAAATATTTTTCCTAATTTATAGGATTCTTTATAATAATTTTATTATGCTTTCGTAAGCCATTTCATATATTGAAAAGAACTTAAATGAAACCTCTGCATTTTTCATAGCTTCTTTTTGCTTATCTGTAACACAAGTATATGGATAGATTCCATACATTAATGGAAAAAATGTCAATGTGTTTTTTTAAAAAATAACTCTGTTTTTTTATAGCTACTTTCAATATTTATATAAATTGTAATTTATCTAATGAAATTTGTAAATGTAATTTTTTCTATTGCCGGTAACTTTACACCTTTTTCTTTTCCAGCCTCAATGCACTTTAAGTAATAAGCCATATTTTTACCTAATATTCTCATTATTTGCATACCTTCCTCATCTTTTTTTACCTCTTCCGGATTAGTTCCGTGTACCATATTCCAATATCTAGAAGATATTACTAGCATTTGAGTCATTGTATAGTATTTATTTAATTGTTCAAATGTAGCAGTTGTGCCGGCTCTTCTTGCTGATACTACTGTTGCTGCTGGTTTTAATCTAAATATATCTGAATTTGAAAAAGTTGAATAGAAAAGCCTATCCATAAAAGAAGTCATTGCTCCTGAAGCTGCTGCATAGTGAACTGGCGTTCCAAAAACAAATCCATCAGCTTTCTTAGCTTTTTCTGCAAATTCATTAACAACATCATCAAATACACATTTTCCTCTTTCAGAACATTTATGACATGCGATACATCCAGATATAGGTTTTATACCTATCCAAAATATTTCAGTTTCAATTCCTTCATTATTTAATTCTTTTGCAACTTCGTTTAATGCAGTATAAGTACATCCAGTTTTATGAGGACTTCCATTTACCAATAATACTTTCATACCTAACATCTCCCTCTCTTAAACAAATTACTGTTTGTTTTATTAAAGTATAACAAATAAGCAAGTGATTGTAATGAAGTGAACCCAAAAAGTTAGACAAAAATGTTTAACAAGGAGGGTTCATTTTTTATGAGTAAATATTCAAATGAAT
>CANRED010000043.1 GCA_947629555.1 uncultured Clostridia bacterium
GGTTATATTTTCATTTCCTATGTGTCCAAATATTCTCTTAAATACATAATCATTTTTTGGGTTTAATAATTCGATAAGCATCACTTCTTTCGTATTAAAATTTGTTTTTAATTGGAAAATTTTAGGCAGATTTGCCTTTGATTTAATTTATTGATATAAAAGTAGGTTTATATTATCATATTATTTTTCTGTTTGCAAGATAATTTTAGGTGATAGAACCCTCAGTCACCTTCGGTGACAGCTCCGTCGGAACGACGGGGGCGTCGTTCCCTACATCAAAATTTGCCAAAGCAAATTTTGTACTATTCGTTATTAACTATTCACTCTTCACCATTCATTAACAAAAAAAGACGGACTTAAAAGTCCGCCTTTAAAAAATATATTATTCTTCAACAACATCTGCATCTTCATCTGTAACTACGTCTGCATCTGTTGGTTGTGCCATTTGCTCTTTTAATGAATTTATTTCATCTTCTAGTTCTGCTATTTCATCTTCATATCCTAATGTTTCAGCTATGTCTTTTATTATATCCATATGATTATCTACATATTCTAATAATTTATATGATAGTTGTGTTTGTTCTGCAGCTGTTAATTCACTTATTAATGTAGAGTTACTTGATGATAATGTATCTATATCAACAGATTTATATTCTACTTCTGAAGTTATGCTTAAATTTGCTGTTAATATACTTGGTAAATCAACATATACTGTCATATTTACTTTTTCTCCTGCATCTGATGATTCACTATCTACTGTAAATTCAATTTTATATCCTTCTATATCTGTAGATAATTTTGTTGAATACTTACCTTCACCTTTTTTAGTTGATGATATGTTCATTAATGTCATTTCTGTTCCTTCTGATTTCATTTTTATTGACATATCTGTTGTATCTCCGTCTTCCATTGAATCTAATATAACTGCGTCTTCACCAAAAGCTATTTGTATTCTAACTGTTTGGTCTTTATATTCATATATAGATATCTCTAGTTTTTCATCAGAGAATTCATCGATTTCTTCTAATTCATCCAAAATCATATCAAGTAAAGATGTTATATCTCTTGTATTAAATGTTTCTATTTCTCCTATTATATCCATAAATGTGTTAACTTTGTCTACAACTAAGTCTATTGTATCATCATCTTCTTGTAATGAATTTACTAATGCTTTTGCTAAATTTATAAAATCTTTTTCAGAAACTTCAACAGTATATGCTGTTGCATTTATTTCTTTTCCATTTACTGTTATTTTTTCTTTTTCTGAAGAATAGTTATCTTCTGGTATTGTATCTTCTAATACACCTTTATATCTGTCTACTATTCTGTTTATTTCTGAATCGCTTATGTCTAATAAAGAGATTAATTCTTCTACATCTACACTTTCCATGCTAGACATATCAGTATCTATATTTAATAATTCTGCCATTTCGTCCATTGTAATAGTTAAATATCCATCTGTTATTTCATCGCATTTTATTCCTATAGTATCTTTATTTGAATTTACTTCTATTGTTCCTAAATCTTCTCCATCATATTTTAGGTTAAGTGCTGTATAAGCTTTTGAATTTTTTGGATCTGCTTTTGTTTCAAAAGATATATCTGCATTATTTAGTATCTCTACTACTGCATCATTTTCATTGCTAGATAGTGCACTATCTAGTTTTACATCCATAGATATACTGCCTTTTCCTTCATATGATTTGTTTTGTGCATTCTTTAAATCTTCTAAAAATTGTGAATAACTCATTCTACCATCTTTAGCTTCTGTTACTTTGTCTAAATACTCGTAAAATGCTTTCTTTGGATTGTTTGTCTTGAATAAATCTGTTGTAAAATATAATGTTGTAACTACTACTGCTGCTATTATTAAAACAGATACTACTGCAATAATAATTTTGGTTGATTTTTTCATTTTTTTCCTCCTTAATTTTTATTTTTTAATAATCGGGGCGATGTGAGAATCGCCCCTACAACATATATATATAATTATATATATAACAAATTTAAAATTTTATGATCTTGGATTTTTTATTGCTGCTTGTGCTGCTGCAAGTCTTGCTATAGGAACTCTGAATGGTGAACAAGATACATAAGTTAATCCTACTTTATGGCAGAATTCTACAGAAGCAGGATCTCCTCCGTGCTCTCCGCATATTCCAAGTTTTATATCTGGTCTTGTTTGTTTTCCAAGTTTTGCTGCCATTTCAACTAATTTTCCAACACCTGTTTGATCTAATTTTGCAAATGGATCAGATTCATAAATTTTCTTGTCATAGTAATCTCCTAAGAATTTTCCAGCATCATCACGGCTAAATCCAAATGTCATTTGTGTTAAATCGTTTGTTCCAAATGAGAAGAATTCAGCTTCTTTTGCTATCTCATCAGCTGTTAATGCAGCTCTTGGTATTTCTATCATTGTTCCAACATGATATTGTAAATTAACACCATTTTCAGCTATAACTGCATCTGCTGTTTTGCAAACTATATCTTTTACATATTTTAATTCTTTTACTTCTCCAACTAATGGAATCATTATTTCAGGAACTATATTCATTCCTTCTTTATTTACATTTATTGCAGCTTCTATAACAGCTCTTGTTTGCATTTCTGCAATTTCAGGATATGTTACAGCAAGACGGCATCCACGATGTCCCATCATTGGGTTGAATTCGTGTAATCCTTCTACAATATTCTTTAATTCTTCAAAAGATATTCCCATTTCTTTTGCTAAAGCTGCTATATCTTCATCTTCGTGTGGTACGAATTCATGTAAAGGTGGATCTAAGAATCTTATTGTTACAGGGTAACCTTTCATTTCCCTATATAATTTTTCGAAGTCTCCTCTTTGCATTGGTAATATTTTAGCTAATGCTTTAGCTCTTTGCTCAGGTGTTTTAGAAACTATCATTTCTCTGATAGCTGCTATTCTATCTGGTGCAAAGAACATGTGCTCTGTTCTACATAATCCTATACCTTCTGCTCCGAAATCATAAGCATGTTTTGCATCGATTGGAGTATCTGCGTTTGTTCTAACTTTTAATTGTCTGTATTTATCTGCCCATCCCATTAATGTTGCAAAATTTCCAGAAACTGTTGCATCAACTGTTTCTACTTTTTCTCCGTATACATTACCTGTAGATCCATCTAATGAAATATATTCACCTTCTGTTACTTTTCTTCCATCTGGTAATGTAAAGTATTTTTCTTCTTCATTTACTACTATGTCTCCACATCCAGCAACACAGCAAGTACCCATACCACGAGCAACAACAGCTGCATGTGATGTCATACCTCCTCTAACTGTTAAAACACCATTACATACAACCATTCCTTCGATGTCTTCTGGTGATGTTTCAAGTCTAACTAATACTAAATCTTTTTCTCCTGCTTTATGTAATTCAACTGCTCTATCTGCTGTGAATACTACTTTGCCTGTAGCAGCACCTGGAGATGCAGCTAAACCTTTTGCAACTACTTTTGCTGCCTTTAGAGCGTCAGCATTAAAGTTTGGATGTAATAATTGATCTAATTGTTTTGGTTCTACTCTTAAAACTGCTTCTTTTTCATCTATCATTCCTTCAGAAACTAAATCTACTGCTATTTTTAATGCAGCATTTGCTGTTCTTTTTCCGTTTCTTGTTTGAAGAATGTATAATTTTCCACTTTCAATTGTGAACTCTAAGTCTTGCATATCTTTGAAATATTTCTCTAATTTGTTTGAATATGTAACAAAATCTTCATAAGCTTGTGCATTTGTTGTTTTTAATGTATCTATTGGTTGTGGTGTTCTTATTCCTGCAACAACGTCTTCACCTTGTGCATTCATTAAATATTCACCAAATAATCTATTTTCTCCTGTAGCTGGGTTTCTTGTAAATGCAACACCTGTACCACAATCGTCTCCCATGTTTCCGAAAACCATTTGTTGTACGTTAACTGCTGTTCCCCAATCTCCTGGTATATCGTTTAATCTTCTATATGTTATAGCTCTTGGATTGTTCCAGCTTCTAAATACGGCTTTAATAGCTTCATTTAATTGAACTTTAGAATCTTGTGGGAATTCAACACCTTTTTGTGCTTTATATATTCCTTTAAATATTTCTACTAATTCTTTTAAATCTGATGCTGTTAATTCTGTATCTAGTTTAACTCCTCTTTTTGCTTTCATTTCATCTATAGCATTTTCAAATAATGGCTTTGGAATTTCCATAACAACATCACTGAACATTTGAATAAATCTTCTGTAACTGTCGTAAGCAAATCTTTCATTTTTTGCTGCTATTGTTGGTAAAACTTGATCATTTAATCCTAAGTTTAATACTGTATCCATCATACCTGGCATAGAAACTCTAGCGCCTGAACGAACAGATACTAATAAAGGATTTTTTTCATCTCCTAATTTTTTACCTGTGATTTCTTCTAATTTTACTAATGCTGCATCAATTTGTTCTTGGATTTCATCAGAAATCTTTTCTCCATCTGTGTAATATTGTGTACAAGCTTCTGTTGTAACTGTGAATCCTTGTGGAATTGGTAAACCTAAACTTGTCATTTCTGCTAAGTTAGCACCTTTTCCTCCTAATAATTCACGCATTTTTGCATTACCTTCGCTAAAAAGGTATACATACTTTTGACTCATAAAAAAACCTCCTTAAAGTTTTATGTAAAATTTATTTGAAAATTTAAAAACTTTTTTCAAAATGCCTTTCTATTATATCATAAAATAATAAAAAGCAAATAGTTTAAGATAAATTTTTTAATTTTTTCTTATTTTTTTTATTTTTATGGTATTTATACAAAAATTAGCATAAATAATATGTGGGAAAAATAAAATAAAAAAATAGACAAAAGAAGCACCAACTGGTATGATGTTTTTG
>CANRED010000044.1 GCA_947629555.1 uncultured Clostridia bacterium
TTTTTGTTTTTTTTAATTAATTATTTTATTTTTGAAAAAATTATTAATTTATTTTTGAAAAATTATTTTTATTTTTTGTTTTTTTTAATTAATTATTTTATTTTTGAAAAAATTATTAATTTATTTTTGAAAAATTATTTTTATTTTTTTAATTAATTATTTTATTGTTTGAAAATTATTAATTTATTTTTTAAAAAATTATTTTTTATTTTTATTTTTTTAATAATTGTTTCATTTTTTAAAACATTGGTTCGTTTTTTAGAAAAATTTTTTCATTTTTATTTTTTTGTGAACTAATTACTTTTATTTTTTGAAAATTATTAATTTGTCCGTTAAAATATTTTTTTATCCATCAATTTTCTCGATGTCTCAAAGCTCGCCTATACCAATGGGTGTTTATGAGGATCTGTTTTTAACCCATTTTTGTTTCTTTAAATAACTTTTTGCGATAATTATTTTGTAAACAGCTTATTTTTGATTTTAATGCGTTACTATTTTTAATTTTAATAACTTTAGATATGTACATTATTACAGACTTATGATAAAATATATTTGTTATTTTATATAAAATTGAAACAACAAGGTTAAGTTTTCTTTATTTGTATCTTGTGCACATATAGAAAACTTTCCTTATTATATTTAGGAGGCGAGTTTCTTGAAAGATAATGAATTAATTCTTATTTTAGATTTCTATGGTCAATACAATCAATTAATAGCAAGAAGAGTTAGAGAATGTAATGTTTATTCTGAAATCGTACCTTATGATATTTCAATAGAAAAAATTAAGGAAAAAAATCCAAAAGGTATTATTTTTACTGGTGGTCCTGCAAGCGTTTATGCAGAAGATGCTCCAAAATGTAATCCAAAAGTTTTTGAATTGGGTATTCCAATTTTGGGAATTTGTTATGGAATGCAACTTATGACTCATACTTTAGGAGGAACAGTATCTAGAGCTGATAAAAGAGAATACGGTGCAACAAAAGTTAATATTGCTGATTCTCCAATATTTGATGGCTTTAAGGATTATAATACTTGTCTTATGAGCCATACAGATTTTGTATCTAAAGTACCAGATGGCTTTGATATTATTGGATTTACTGATAGTTGCCCAGTTGCAGCAATGCAAAATAAAGAAAAGAAATTGTATGGTATTCAATTTCACCCAGAAGTAAATCATACTGTTAATGGAACTGAAATTATTAAAAATTTCTTATTTAATGTATGTGAATGTAGTGGTACTTGGAAAATGTCTTCTTTTGTTGAAGAATCTATTAAATCTCTAAAAGAAAGAATTGGAGATAGAAAAGCTTTATGTGCACTATCTGGCGGCGTTGATTCTTCTGTTGCAGCAGTTTTATTACATAAAGCTATAGGAAAAAATTTAACATGTATATTCGTAGATCATGGACTTCTAAGAAAAAATGAAGGTGACGAAGTAGAAAATATATTTAAGAATCAATTTGATATTAATTTAATTAGAGTTAATGCAAAAGACAGATTTCTTAGTAAATTAGCCGGTGTAACTGAACCTGAAAAGAAAAGAAAAATCATTGGTGAAGAATTTATAAGGGTTTTCGAAGAAGAAGCTAAAAAAATTGGTACTGTTGATTTTCTTGTTCAAGGTACTATTTATCCAGATGTTATTGAAAGTGGTTTAGGTAAAGGTGCAACTATAAAAAGCCATCACAACGTAGGTGGATTACCTGATTATGTAGATTTTAAAGAAATTGTTGAACCATTAAGAGATTTATTTAAAGATGAAGTTAGAAAAACTGGATTAGAGCTAGGAATACCAGAAAATTTAGTATTTAGACAACCTTTCCCAGGTCCTGGTTTAGCAATTAGAATTATTGGTGATATAACAGATGATAAATTAGATATTTTAAAAGATGCAGATGCAATTTTTAGAGAAGAAATTAAATTAGCAGGCTTAGATAAAGACATTAACCAATACTTCGCTGTTCTTACGAACTTAAAAAGTGTTGGTGTTATGGGAGATGAAAGAACTTACGATTATACTATTGCTTTACGTGCAGTAACTACTTCTGATTTTATGACTGCTACTTGGAGTAAAATTCCTTATGATATACTAGAAAAAGTTTCTAGTAGAATAGTAAATGAAATAAAACATGTAAATCGTGTAGTATATGATATAAC
This sequence comes from uncultured Clostridia bacterium, assembly GCA_947629555.1. Taxonomy (GTDB): domain Bacteria; phylum Bacillota; class Clostridia; order TANB77; family CAG-508; genus CAKPQL01. The sequence goes on from CANRED010000044.1 coordinate 2,158, forward strand.
AAGCAAACCACCTGCAACTATTGAATGGGAATAAGACTAAAAGGTAAAATGGCAGACATTTAAGTCTGCCATTTTTTTACATTTGAAATATAATAATATAAATAATATACAAAATAAACATATATATAATTTTTAAATTCACTCCCAACTGCATAATAGGCTGTATGCCGAAATTTACTTTCGTAATTTCTGCTACAGCCTATAATTTGTCGGTCCCCACATTCGTTCATTTAAAATTATATATATGTTTATTTTGTGTTTTTATTGCAATCGATGCAAACTGTAGGGGTCGATGCCCACATCGACCCGTGTGAAAAAGCCATTTTATAATTTTTTATCTAATTCTTTTAAAATTACATCATGAGCACTACCTTCTTGAATACTTATGTTAGATACTAACGTTAATCTAGCTTTTTGATGTAATTCCTCTATTGTTATTGAACCACAATTACACATTGTAGATTTTATTTTACTAATAGTTACTTGCATATTGTCTTTTAAAGGTCCTGCATATGGTATATAAGAATCTACACCCTCTTCAAAAGATAATTTCTCTTTATCTTCTCCTAAATCATATCTTTGCCAGTTTTTAGCTCTATTTGAACCTTCTCCCCAATATTCTTTTACGTAATTATTACCCATTTTTACAACTCTTGTTGGGCTTTCATCAAATCTTGCAAAATATCTTCCCATCATTACAAAATCTGCTCCAAAAGCTAACGCTAATGTTATATGGTAATCATGTACTATTCCACCATCTGAACATACTGGAATATAAATTCCTGTTTCTTTAAAATATTCATTTCTTGCATTTACAACATCTATTAAAGCACTAGCTTGTCCTCTTCCTATTCCTTTTTGTTCACGTGTTATACAAATTGATCCTCCACCAACACCAACTTTTATAAAGTCTGCTCCTGCTTCAGCAAGATATCTAAATCCTTCTGCATCTACTACATTTCCAGCGCCTATTTTTACATCATTTCCATACTTTGCTCTAACAAAATCTATTGTATTTTTTTGCCAAACAGAATATCCATCTGATGAATCTATACAAAGCACATCAACTCCTGCTTCTACTAAAGCAGGAATTCTAGTTTCATAATCTCTTGTATTAATTCCAGCACCTACTATATATCTCTTTTCAGCATCTAATAATGAATTTGGATTATTTTTTCTTTCTTCGTAATCCTTTCTAAATACTAAGTATGCTAATCTTCCTTCATCATCTACTATAGGTAAACAATTTATTTTATTTTCCCATATTATATCATTAGCTTCACTTAATGTTATACCCTTTTTAGCACATACTAATTTTTCTATTGGTGTCATATATTTGTTTATTTCATCATCTAAATCTGCTTTAGATATTCTATAATCTTTATCTGTAACTAATCCTAATAATCTTCCTCTTGCTGTTCCATCATCTGTTATTGTTACTGTTGAATGTCCTGTTCTTTTTACAAGTTCTACAACATCTTTTAATTTTGTTCCTGTTTTTACATTAGAATCACTTCTTACAAAACCTGCTTTATGTTTTTTTACATTTCTTACCATTTCAGCTTGTGACTCTATTGATTGAGAACCAAATATAAATGATAATCCACCTTCTCTTGCAAGAGCTATCGCCATTTTTTCTCCTGAAACTGACTGCATAATTGCTGATACGAAAGGTATATTTAAACTATACTTTGGTTCTTCTCCTTTTTTAAATTTAGTAAGAGGTGTTTTTAATGATACATTTGTTGGTATACATTGCTCTGTAGTTAAATTTGGTAGTAATAAATATTCACTAAAAGTTCTTGATATATCTTCTAAAATTTTTGCCATTTTTTTCTCTCCTTCTCATAAATTTACAAAATATTATATAACAAGATATATTTTTTTTCAATCCTTTATGTTAATTTTGCGAAAAAGAATTTTATCATATACCGGGTCGCATGGTATGCGACCCCTACAGTT
>CANRED010000045.1 GCA_947629555.1 uncultured Clostridia bacterium
GGTTATATTTTCATTTCCTATGTGTCCAAATATTCTCTTAAATACATAATCATTTTTTGGGTTTAATAATTCGATAAACATCACTTCTTTCGTATAAAAATTTGTTTTTAATTGGAAATTTTTAGGCAGATTTGCCTTTGATTTAATTTATTGATATAAAAGTGAATTTATATTATCATATTATTTTTTTGTTTGCAAGTATGCCTTCGGAGTGTGGAACGACGAGGGCGTCGTTCCCTACAATTATTGCGGATTGCATGCCATGCAACCCATACGATATTTTTGTTTAATATGCAAAAAAAGGTCGCTTAATTTAAGCGACCTTTTTAAATATTATTCATTATTTTCTTTTTCTACCTTTGGTTTAGCAGTTGCACCTATAATTATGCATATAATTCCAATAACTACACTAACAATTCCAGTAATTATTACTTTGCTTAAGTAGTTTGAATATACATTAATTACTAAATCTGACATCGCTCTGTTCATTATAAATAAATTCTTTATATCCATACTTATTTTTGCAAATGCATTTATTCCTATCATTAAAATTCCACTAGATAATACTGAAATTCCTATATATCTTAATCCATTTTTTATTTGTTTTAAATTTACTAATAATATAATAACAATTAAAGCAATTAATGATATTCCTATTGCTATTTTTGCTATTGGTATTGCATTGTTAACAATATTTATAATTTTTGGAACACTTTCTATGTATTTTGAATATGTACCATAAACTACTTCTGAAGCATATGTTGTTTCTATTGTGTCAAATACCTTATCTACCGATTTTCTTTCTACTACTGTTAATGTAAGTCCATTTTGCTGTAGTTGTTCTAACTTATTTTCTAACTGTTGTCGAAGTTCGTCTTGGTTTACAGTTATTGGTTCGCCATTATATACTTGTGTAATAAAGGTATTTACATCTTTTTTTATTTGCTCTACTGTTAAAACATTTTCAATTTCTATATCTTCTAAACCAGATTGCTCAATATAATCTGTTACTTGTGATATTAATCTTTGTTTTACTTTTTCATAATAATTAGTTTTTTCTATATTTGCTAACATATATTCTTTATTTAAAACTGTTTTTGTAGTAATTGATAATAACATTCCAGCTAATAGTATTATTATTAATATGAAAGCAAATATATATGATATTATTTTAGTTACTGTTTTCATTTATTATTCCTCCATTAGTTCTGCATATACAACAAATCTATGTGATTTGTGTCCTATTCCTGTTACAGGATAGCAGGTATAAAGCATTAAAATTTCTTCTACATCTTGCACAGGAAGTTTTTCAGATTCTGATTGGTGAATAACTTGTGTTTCATATACTTTATAATGAAATTCTCCATAATCTGTTGTTATTTTTATTGTATCTCCTACTTTTACTGTTGGTAAATTTCTAAAAAATTTTGGTGTATTATGTGCTGCATATATAATAGATCCACCTTCCCCAGGGAAGTAACTACCAGCATAATGTCCTACTCCATATGATAGAATTTCAACAGTATCTCCCAAATAAATTGGTAAACTTAAGTTGATGGAATCAATTTCTAGCTGTCCATATTTTGTACCATATGTAGGATATTTTTCTAATCTTTTCTTTTCACTATTTAATACTAGCTTTTCTCTGCTTCTTTCTGCTGATTCTACAGACATTTTATTTATTAGTGATATTGCCGTACTAATTTTTTCGCCTGCAGTTATTTTTATTGTTAATACAATAATTGCAGAAAATAATAAAGCAACTATTATAGATATAATAGTCGCTTTACGTATTTTCAAAAAATTATCTTGCATTTTTTAATGTTCTTCTTGTAACTAATACTATAGCAACGGCAACAATTGCTATTGCAGGAACGTATATATATTCATAATTACTGCTTCCTGTTTGTTTTATTGTAGGGCTTGTTTTTGTAAATTCTGTACCATCAATGTTATAAACTGTTACAGAACCATTTGAACCTACAGTAAATTTAATTCCTGTTTCTTCGCTTGCTTCATTAGCTAATTTTTCTATTTTAGCTTTGTCAGCATCAGTTAATTTGTTAATATCTGTAACTTTTGCATCTTGTAAAACTTTTACACCTTCATCGAATTTTCCTTTTAAGTAATTTAAAGTATCGTCAGATATTTTGTTTTCACTTATATATCTTTCGATTTCAGCTTTTTGTGATGCAGTTACTAATGTAACACTTTTTCCATCTATTGTTACTGGACTTGTTACATAATTTAGAAATTCCTTTGGTGTTGCTGCATTTACTGTAGTAGCTCCTACTAATAATAGTAATGCTAATACTATTGTGATTTTTAATAGTTTTTTCATAAACATATTCCTCCCTCTTAAGTTTGTTCTAATTTTACCATTTTTTATTTTATTATTCAATACTTTTTTTAAAATTTTTTTATTTTTTTTTAAAATTTTTTTAAATATATTGACATATTATTTTTTTAGATATAAAATTATTTTTAGTTAGCGAACAAAGTTTTTACGAATATTTAATCGTATTGTATGCTAGACTGGGGGTATTATAATGAGTATATTAAAGTTTGAAAAAAAGCCTATTTCTAAATCTTATTTAACTATTGCTATTCTTGGCATTAGTTATAAATTAAATATAAAATATACATCCTCTAATTGTATAAAGTTAACTAAAAAGAATAATGAATTTGAATTAATTTTACCTAAACAATACAAAAATTCTGATAATATAGATATTATAAATCTTACAATACAAAAATTATATTTAGAACTTGCACCTCAAGAGTTAGAATATTCTCTAGAACTTGTTAGACATATTTTAAAATTTGCACCTGAAGATTATAAAATTGAAAGACTAAAAAATGAATATTATAAGATTACTAAAAATAAAGTTTTAGTTATAAATCCAGATATTATTCAATATAGTAGAGAAATAATTAATACTACTCTAATACAAGCTTTTTGTAGAATGAAATTTAAACCTAATTCTAATGCATATAAGTTATGCTTAAAACAAGCTTTATATGATTATGCTAGTTTCAATAAATTAAATGCTACTACTTTTATTAGTATGGTCGGGTAATATGCATATATTTTGTTGATAAAAATGTGGCTTCGTCTGGGCCATACCCCTTTTGGTGGACTTTATTTTCAGCCCCAGCCCTAGGCCTTATATATTTTTTATAAAAAATAACTT